>CAZXZF010000074.1:0-11027 GCA_964645095.1 uncultured Desulfocurvus sp.
GCTCCAGACCCTGGTCTCGCGCAGCTTCGTGCTCACCCTGCCCTGGCCCGAGCCCCAGGCCCCGGAGCCCGACGTGGCCGAGTGGCTGGCCGCGCTGCTCAGTTTCTGGGACACCGGACAGGGCTGGTTCGAGCGCACCGGCACCAAGGGCGCGGCAGACCGCGCGCTGGCCCTGCGGCTGCTCTCGGCCTGCCAGCGCGAGCTGACCCTGGCCGTGGCCGGCAACACCCGGCATTCCGCCGCAGCCCGGCGGCTCGTGCGGCTCGGCCCAGCGGGCCTGCGGCGCTTCGACCTGGTGCTGGCGAGTGCCCAGGAGGCGCTGAACCAGCCCACGGTGATGCCCGCGCTGGTGCTGGACTGGATCGCCACGGCCATGATCGCCAAGGGCTAGCGCCGCATCCACCCGATACGTCCCTGCTCGCTTCGCGCCCCCGACAGGAGCGTCCGGGCTCCTGCCCATGGGCGCAGGCACTTGCGGCGGGTGCATTCTGGCGCCAAGCCAGGCGGGGTACCGCCTATCCGCCGACGTTTCCCGCCCGCCCTGCAACGCGCAGGCAAGCCAAGCCAGCACCCCCTTCGCGGACGGGACAAAAGACGGGCGGCCTGACGGCTGCGGTCTGGCGGCCTGCGGTCTGGCGAAACCGGTGGCCGAGGGGATGTACGAACGGAGGGCGGAGGACGTGGGGGCTAGAAGACCTTGATCCTGGGGCAGGCGGACTTCTTGGGGACGAAGATCTTGAGTTCCGGCCTGGAAGGCACGGTCCTGGCCAGGTTCTCGCGCAGGAAGGTCAGCGGCGACACCGACAGCAGCTGGGGCGGATTGTCGAAGCCCTGGCAGAACAGCTCACCCCAGTTGGTGGAATAAATCACCGAGGCCTGGATGATCTTGTTCTTGTCCGGCGAAACCGGCAGATTCAAAATCACGTAGGCCCGGGTCACGCGCTCGCCCTGCAGGTACTCCTCCATGTCCGGGTCCAGGATCTCGCGCCTGGGGAAGAATGCCGTGAGGTCCTGGAGCAGGGCCTGCATGTCCATCACCGCGATGGGCGCGAGGCTCTTCTCGGCCTGCACCGCCAGCCCCGGATCGTAGATGCCGTTGACCACGACCCAGGCCAGGAGCCGCGCCACGTCCGTGTCCCTGCGGATGGGCGCCAGCGACTCCACAGCGGCCTTGCCCGTGGCCTTTTCCTTGCCCTTCACGGCCCAGACCGTGCGCTTGCCCGGAGCCTTCTCGGCGTAGAAATACAACTCCGTAAAGGCCACGTCCTCTGACAGGAAGGGCACCAGGCTCACCTTGTGCTCGTGCTGGGCGAAGTTGGCGGCGATGCGCCGGCCAAGACGCGTCATGTCCTGCGGGGTGATGCTCGCGGACGCGCGGTCGGCCCGGAGACCGCCCTGGATGCGGCGATAGGCCGCGACCATGAACTGGTTGACCAGCCCGCCCAGGCGCAGGGAATGGGCAAAGGTGCCGCTTGCGGGCGCAGCCTGCGCCACCTGGCCGAACTCCGGCGGCAGGTCTTCGGGATCCACGTCGGCCTTGAGGCGCAGGCATTCGGCCAGAAGACCCAGGGAGCCCGCATCGCCCAGACCGGCATAGTGCGAGTGGATGGAGGCGAAGAGCGCCAGGTACGGGTCCACCCATTCCGGCCGGGACCGGCCGCGCTGCACCGCCTCCTTGATGCGGTCGCAGAGCAGGCGCATGGCCTCGCCCTTGTCCGCGTACTTCTCGAGCAACGCCAGCTTCATCACCGACTTGTAGGGGCTGTGCAGGGCCTTGACCATCTGCCACAGGCAGGCCCCGAAGTACTCGCTGGCCGGGATGGGCTCGGGCTGGCCCAGGTCCACCAGCTCGGCGGCCAGGCGCGGGTCCAGGGCGCTGATGTCGGCCAAGAGCGACTGCGCGGCAGCGGCATCGGCCCCCGGAGGCACGGCCCACCAGAGCAGGTCCCTGCCCGCCAGCTTGAGCGCGGTGCGGTAGAACTCCTCCTTGAGCAGGGCCGCCTGGGCCGAGCCGGAGCTCTCCTTGTCGCTCATGCCAAAGGCATTGGTGCGCACCTCGTCAAGGGTCATGGCGAAAAAGTGCACCTCCAGGCCGAACTGCTGATCGGCCCAGGCCTCCAGGGCCGCGAGCTTGCGCTGCAACCCCTGCCGTGTCTCTTGCACAGGGCCTGCAGGATCACTGTGGCAAACCCAGCAGTCGATGTCCGAAGAGGGTTTCTGGGCCACGGAGCCCAGGCTGCCGATGGCGTACAGGGCCTCGATGCAGAGCAGCGGCGCCGCCTGGGCCGTGGGAGTCTGGCCGGGGAAGTATTTCTCCAACAGGGCCAGGTCCACGCGGACCTCCGCCCCGCCCAGGGAGCAGGGCGGGACCCCCTTGAGCCCCTGGGCCTTCTCGAACACGTCCGTGACAAGAAGTTGCGGCAAGAGGCGCAAAAACACGCCCTGCTGATCGGCCAGGCGCTCCAGGGCCAGCTCGGTGCGGCGCTGGTTCTGCCCACGCATGGCGGCAAGATTTCGCCGGGCCTCGTCCACACGTACATGGCGGCCCACGGAGGCCGCGACAAAAGCCGCTCCGGGCTCGCCACGCAAGGCCATGGGCAATTCCGTCAGCGCACGGCCAGGCCTGGTCAGAATGGCCGCCAGGGAGGCGTACCGCGCACCGGCCAGGTGCGGGTTGTCCGTGTGCCCGCCCAGCAGGCCAAGGCCAGGCAGCGAACAGCGCGTAAAACTCACCCCCAAGACCTCGCAATGGCGCAGGCGGGCCAGGGCCAGGGTGCAGTCCATGAACTCCGAGCCCTGGCAGGCCGAGCGCTCCAGCACCGAGCCGGACAGGTCGCAGCGCGTGAAGGAGCAGTGCGCCAGAGCGGTTTCCTGGGCGCGCAGGCCGGAAAAGGCGCTGCCCCTGGCCACGAGGCGGTCCAGGCGCACCTTGGACAGGTGCACGCCGGCCAGACAGGACTCGACCGCGGCGCACCCGGCCAGGGCGCAGGACGACAGACGCAGGCGCGCGGCATCGCAGCGCTCGAACACGCAGCTGGCGAAGCGGCAGTTCTGGAACACCGCGTCGCAAAAGTCACAGCCCACGAAAGTGCAGGCCTGGAAGGTGCAGCCCTCGAACCGGCTGCCCTGCAAGGCGCAGGCGCTCAGACGGACCCGGCGGAAGGTGACGGAGGAGAACTGGCAGGCCGAGAGGTTCACGAAAGAGAGGGTGGAGCCCTCCAGGACTTCCCCACTCAGGGTCGAATGCGAATAATCCTGGTCCTTCAGAGGACTCAGGGCGTCCTTCAGGGCCTCGGCCAGGGAGGGGCGGCGCTGGCTTGGGGCCTTGCCCGCAGCGGGGCTGGCTGGCGGAGCCAGGATCTCGGCGCTCTCGGCCTCATCAAGGGCGACCTGGGCCGAGAACATATCCGCCAAGGCCTGCATCGAGGCCGTGTCCAGCGTGCCCTGCATGACCTTGGCCGCGCGGCGCAGGAAGTCGGGATCGTGGCGGACAAGGGCGAGGAATATCCGGGCCAGGATGGCTTCGCGGTCCGTCTCCGAGCTGTCCGCCAGCAGGGGCGCGAGCCCCAACCGGGGCAGCAGGGGCGTGAGCCTGAGGGCGTTCTCCCGCGCCTCACCGCCCTGGCGCAGCATGTCGGCCAGGACAAGCCCGAGCAGCTCCGGCTCGGCCTGGGCGGCCGGGAGCAGAAGAGCCGGGGCCTCGGGCAGCGCGGCCAGACGGCCCATCTCGGTCAGCAGGGCGGGCTCGCGCACGGCCAGATCAGGCGCTGCGGCCAGAAGCGGAGCCGCACGGCTCGGCCCCATGGAGCCGGAGGCGCGCAGGGAGTAGCCCAGGGCCTCGATATGGATGGCCGGGCTGGACAGGCTTTCAGCGGCCTTGAGCAAAGCCTCGGCAGTGGCCGCACCGGGCTTGCCCGCGAAGGCCTTGGGCAGGGCCTCGGCCATGCAGGCCCCGAGCAGGGCATCCCGCAGGGGCTTGGCCAGGGGCGTGCCCTCGTCGGCCAGGGTGCTTAAAAACAGCAGCGCCGCCCTGGAATCGCAGCGTCCAGGCACGGGCAACAGGCCCTTGAGCCAGGCCATGTACTGCTTGTCGTCGGTCAGGGGAGCCAGGAACATCTCGTTGACAATGGCCAGGAAATCAGTGCCGGGCAAGGCCATCAGGATCGGCGTGAGCTGCGGCAGGGGCAGGCTGCGGGCCTGGATGTGCAGCATGGCCAGGCAGCGGCCGAACCGGCCCAGGGACGACAGGGCATGCAGTACGCGCGACATGAGGGCCACATCGCGCAGGGCGCGCACGATGGTGAACAGCAGGCAGGCGATCTCTCCGGCTGCGGCAGCGCCCTGCGGGGTGCCGCCATGGCCCGTGGGGAGTTCCGCAAGGTCCGCCAGCATCGCCGGGAGCACCTTGAGCGCATCACCATTCTCGGTGCGGACGAACCTTCTGAGGGCTCCTGCAAGTTCGACAGCAGACAGACTCATCAACTATTCATATAGCGGAACGCCCAGAGAGTCGAGTCCTGGGTGCAGGCGCAAAAACAGTAAAAAAATTTGCACCGGGATGTTGACAATACGTATTGACAAGGATAGAAACTGATCACTTTATCGAGCTTGCCGATGGCATGCCCACACAATTCAAAGGAAGGAAGCAACCATGAAAAAGGCGCATCTCGTCATCCTGGCCGCGCTCGCGCTTGTGGCGACCCTGGCCCTGGGCACGGCCTTCGCTGCTGACAAGGGCGGCGTGTACGTTGGCGTCAAGGGCGGCTACGAGTACAAAGACAGCAAAAGCGACGGCATGACCGACAATGCCGCTGCCGGCACCAACCAGAACGGCACCAAGTCTGTTTCTGACAGAAGCGGCTACACCGTCGGCGGCGCCATCGGCTACAATTTCGCCGGCATGGGCCTCCCGGTCCGCGCTGAGGCTGAATATCTGTATCACAACCAGTTCAAGTACGACGGCACCAACGGCACGCATGCCACCAGCACGGGTTCGTACACCGCCAAGCTCGACATCCACACCGTGTTCGCCAACTTCTACTATGACATCAAGACCGGCACCGCCTTCACCCCGTATGTCGGCGCCGGCCTCGGCCTGGCCATTATCCAGCAGAAGGTCTCCAGCACCTTCCGCAACTGGGCAACCACTGACGACGGCAGCACCACCGCCACCAACTTCGCCTGGAATGTGGGCGCAGGCGTCGGCTATGCCGTGACCGACAACATCATCATCGACCTGGGCTACCGCTACACCAGCTTCGGCGATTCCAAGGCCAAGGGCAACGCCGCCAATACGCAGGAGTTCAAGGTCAAGGACATCACCTCCCACGAGGCCCTGCTCGGCCTGCGCTACCAGTTCTAACGGAAACGATTCCGATCATGTCCAAGCGGCCCTGCGCAAGCGGGGCCGCTTTTTTTCGTCCGCGCGCAGGCCGCCGGGCAAGGCAAAGGGCCAGACCGGATCTCTCCGGCCTGGCCCCGACATTTTCGGCTGGCTGCTTGGGCTACGCCCCGGCCGCCACAAAGGCCGCGTCGACCATGGCCTGGGCCTCGCGCTGGAGCAGCGCCAGGTGCTCCCGGCCCCGGAAGCTCTCGGCGTAGATCTTGTAAATATCCTCCGTGCCCGAGGGCCGCGCGGCGAACCAGCCGTTCCCGGCCACCACCTTGAGCCCGCCGATGTCGGCGTTGTTGCCCGGCGCGCGCGTGAGCTTGGCCAGAATGGCCTCCCCGGCCAGGCTCGTGGCCGTGACCATCTCCGGCGTAAGCTTCTTGAAGGCCGCCTTCTGGCTCGGCGTGGCCGGAGCGTCCATGCGCTCGTAAACGGGGCTGCCGAAGCGCGCCTCAAGCCCTGCGTAGTACAGGCCGGGGTCCTGGCCCGTGCGCGCGGTGATCTCCGCAGCGAGCAGGCCCATGATGATGCCGTCCTTGTCCGTGGTCCAGACCGTGCCGTCCCGGCGCAGGAAGCTGGCCCCGGCGCTTTCCTCGCCGCCGAAACCGTACGACCCGTCGAGCAGCCCGGCCACGAACCACTTGAAGCCCACCGGCACCTCGGAGAGCCTGCGCCCAAGGCTTGCGGCCACGCGGTCGAGCATGGAGCTGGACACCAGGGTCTTGCCCACGGCGGCGTCCGCCCGCCAGCCGGGCCGGTTGCGGAACAGGTAGTCCACGGCCACGGAGAGGTAGTGGTTGGGGTTCATGAGCCCGGCGCTTCTGGTGACGATGCCGTGGCGGTCGAAGTCCGGGTCGTTGCCAAAGGCCACGTCAAAGGAGTCCTTGTGCGCGATGAGCCCCTGCATGGCGTAGGGCGAGGAGCAGTCCATGCGGATCTTGCCGTCCTTGTCCACGGTCATGAAGGAGAAGGTCGGGTCCACAACCGTGTTGACCACGGTGAGCTTGATGCCCCAGCGCTCGGCGATGGGCTCCCAAAAACCCACGCCGGAGCCGCCCAGCGGGTCGGCCCCGATGCGCACGCCCGACGCGGCGATGGCCTGCATGTCGATGACGTTGCCCAGGTCCTCCACGTAGGGCGCCACATAGTCGATCTGGTGCGTGGTCCCGGCCTGGAGCGCGCGCTTAAGCGTCAGGCGCCGCACCCCGGCCAGCTTGGCCCGCAGAAGTTCGTTGGCCCGCTCCTCAATGGCCTTGGTGGTGGCCGTGTCCGCCGGGCCGCCCTCGGGCGGGTTGTACTTGAAGCCGCCGTCCTGGGGCGGGTTGTGCGAAGGCGTCACCACCACGCCGTCAGCCCGCGCGTTCCCGGGATTCCTGTTGTGGCCGAGGATGGCGTGGGAGATCACCGGCGTTGGCGTGAATCCGCCGCCCGCCTGGATCATCACGTCCACGCCGTGGGCGGCGAAGACCGTCAGCGCCGTGGCCAGGGCCGGGGCGCTGAGTGCGTGGGTGTCCATGCCCATGAACAGCGGGCCGCGGATGCCCGCAACCGCGCGGTGCTCCGCGATGGCCTGGCTGATGGCCAGGATGTGGGCCTCGTTGAAGCTGCCGCCCGTGCTGCTGCCCCGGTGGCCCGAGGTGCCGAAGCTGACCCTTTGCGCCGGGTCCTCGGCATCGGGAACGACGCGTGCGTAGTCCGCCAGCAGGCGCGGGATATCGGTGAGTATTTCCTTGGGCGCGGGCTTCCCCGCCAGCGGATGAACGGCCATGCTGCCTCCGTGGGCTGTGCCGGGGCCTTACCCCTTTTGGGCGGTGAGTTCTGAAAGCTTCTTGTCCATCTCGCGCAGGCGCACGGCCAGCACCTCGCAGAAGACGCGGTAGAGGATGGCCTGGACCGTGAACGTGTCCTTGGCCGTCTGGCGGTCGAAGAGGGAGGCGTCCACGGCCACGCACAGGGTCGGGCTCATGGCCTCGATGCTGGCCGAGCGCGGGCTGCCGTCGATGATGCCCATCTCGCCGAAGACATCGCCCAAGCGGCGGATGGCGCCCACCTCCACGCCCTTGACGGTGATCCTGAGATCGCCCTTGACCAGGAAGAACACCCTGGCGTCGTAGTCGCCCTCCCGGATGATCAGC
The DNA here is from genome assembly GCA_964645095.1 of uncultured Desulfocurvus sp. Taxonomy (GTDB): domain Bacteria; phylum Desulfobacterota; class Desulfovibrionia; order Desulfovibrionales; family Desulfovibrionaceae; genus Humidesulfovibrio. The sequence goes on from CAZXZF010000074.1 coordinate 7,525, forward strand.
TCGCCCGGCTCGTACTTGCGCATGCGCGACATGCGCACAACCTCCTGGATCATCTTCTCGTCCAGGGTGGAAAAGGCCGGAATCTTGCGGAACTGGTCCAGGGTCTCGGCATTGGTCGGGTCGAACTCGTGCTCCTTCATCATGGCCACCTCGTCAAAGGTTCTTCTGCGCAAGATGCCTGAATCTTTTGCTTCGGGCAAGAGAACAGGGCGCTGTGCGGCAGGTTTTGTCCACCTCTGGCCCGAAGGCGTTGGTCTGTCGATGTTGGCAGGCCGGCGTCGGTCTGTCGTTGTCGGTCTGTCGTTGTCGGCCCGCCGCCCTTGATCATGCGCATTTGCTGGGGTAGTGTAGGGCGTGGGTCACCCCGCCCGCAACTCCCCGCCGCGCCGGAGCACCGACGCGCACAGCCAGGACAACCGAAGAGGAGCGCATGGACACCAGCCCCAAAAACGTGCGGGAGCATATCGCCCGCTCCAAGTTCTTCCTGCAGCGCAAGGATCTCCTGAAGAGCCTCAAGTCCCTGGGCCTGGCGCTGGAGCTCCTCGCCTCCGGACAAATTTTTGGCCGCGAGCGCATCGAGATCGACGGCCTCATGGACGAGGCCGTGCGCACGCTCATGGAGCAGGAGGCGCTCAAGGCCGTATTCCCTGCCGGGCTGGCTTATAAAAAGGGCAAGGAGCGCGAGCTTTCGGCCACCATCAACCGCGTGGCCAATGCCCTGGAGACGGTGCTGGGCAGGGCCAGAAAAGAGGAGCGCCGCAAACAGTTGGCAGAGCTTGACGACTTGATCCTGGCTGGCCAGACCGGGCTGGATCAGAGCCAACCCATGGAGGCGCGCAAGCATTTCCGCCGCGCAGTGGAGCTGTGCGGCGACGAGCCGGGGCTTTACGCGGACATCGGCAACCGCTTCCTGCTGGCCGGGCTTATGGCCGAGGCCGTGGAATATCTGCAAAAAAACATCGAGCTGGCCCCGGCTGACCTGCGCGCCTACCCTGCCCTGGCCCAATGCTACGACGCCCTGGGCGAAACCGACAAGGCCGAGGAGGTCCTGAAGGCGGCCTTGCGGCGCTTCGGCCCCAGCGAGGCGCTGAACCTGCGCCTGGCCAAGGGCGCCCTGGAGCGCCGCAGTTGGGAGGAGGCCCTGGTCAACGCCCAGGAGGTGCTCAAGCTGAACCCCACCAACCAGGAGGCCCAGCGCCTGGCCTCTGCCGCCAGCCAGTACATCTACGGCGACCCCCAGGCCTATCTGCGCGAGGATTCCCGCACCAGCGGCAAGACCGTGGAGATCAAGCTCGACTTCTAAAGCCGCGCCACAGGCCACGCCGCAACGGTTCGGCCCCTTGGCTCAGGCGCGCCCAGCCGGACGGATCCTGCGCAGCGCCTGCACCAGATCCTCCAACTGCACCGGCTTGCCCACGTGGTCGTCCATGCCCTCGGCCAGGAAGCGCTCCCGGTCGCCGCTCATGGCATAGGCCGTGAGCGCGATGATGGGCACGCGCGCCCGGGCTTGCATCTTCTCCAGGCTGCGTATGACGTGGGTGGCCTCCACCCCGTCCATCTCCGGCATCTGCACGTCCATGAGCACGCAGTCGAAGTTCCCGTTCCTGTACAGGGCCACGGCCTCGAACCCGTTGACTGCGGTGACGACCTCGTGCCCCAGGCGCGAGAGCAGGAGCTGGGTGGAGAGCTTGCTCACCGGCTCGTCCTCCACCAGCAGGATGCGCAAGGGTTCCCCCGCCTCCTGGAGGTCCAGAGGCCCGCTGCCCTCCGGTTCCTGTGCGGTCGCAACAAAGGTGTCCAGGGGCAGATCGATGCCAAAGGTCGTGCCTGCGCCCTGCTCGCTGTCCACCTCGATGCCGCCCCCCATGAGCTCCACGATGCGCCGCACGATGGCCAGGCCGAGCCCTGCGCCCTCGAACCGGCGCGCATGGGAGCCGTCGGCCTGGGTGAAGCGCTCAAAGATGCGCCCGAGCTTGTCGGCCGGGATGCCGACCCCCGTGTCGCTCACTTCCAGATACAGCCGGAACCGGTCGGGCGCGCTTTGCATGGAACGCGCCCAGGCCGTCACGTTCACAGTGCCTTCGGGCGTGAACTTCACGGCGTTGCCCACGAGGTTGAACAGCACCTGCCGGAGCCGCGCCTCGTCGCCCAGCAGCAGTTTCGGAACGCTCGCGTCCACCTGGAAGCTCAGCGCGAGGCGCTTGTCCGTGCAGGTGGCCCGAAAGAGGTTGGCCACGGATTCGAAGGTCTCGCGCAAGTCAAAGGGCTCGCGGTGCAGCGTGAGCCCCCCGGCCTCCATGCGCGAAAAGTCCAGCACATCGTTCAGCAGGGACAAGAGCCGACGGCCGGAGTCATAGGCCATGTCCACGTAGCTGGCCTGTTCCTCCGGGGTGTTCTTGTCGCGCAGGAGCTGCAGCATGCCCAGCACCCCGTTGAGCGGCGTGCGGATCTCGTGGCTCATGTTGGCCAGAAACTCGCTCTTGGACTGGCTGGCGTTCTCGGCCGCCTGGCGGGACGCTTCGGCCTCGCGCAGGCTGCGCCCCAGCCGCCTGCCGCCCAGGATGGCCCCGGCCAGGCCCAGAGCCCAGATGAGCCCGTGCGCGCCAGCGACACGCGCCGCGTGCAGGCGGAAGGCGGCCAGCTGCGGCTCAAGGGGCACGGAAACGCTGATGCCGCCGCGAATCTCGCCCTCCCTGTAGCCCTGCTTGGCGTGGCACTTGAGGCAGGATTTCTCGGCCAGGAGCGGGCGCATGAACCGCAGGTATTCTGTGCCGCCCATTGCCTCTCGGGAGGAAACCTCCGGCGAGCCCTGCTCAAAGCTCAGAAGCGCGGCGCGCTCCCAGCCGTCCGGGGCGTTTGCGGGGCGGATGGGCTTCAGGCTTGTGATGTGGCCCTGGACGCCGGTCGTTTCCCGCTGCAACTCATGCACCTGGCGCGTCATGTAGGCCGGGTTGATCATGGTCAGCAGCCTGCCCGTGTCGGTGCGCAGGTCGCGGTCCGGCACGTCGAGGTAGGGATTGGGCTGGTTGACGGCGTTGACCTCGACATAGACCCCGCCGCGCCGGGCGTTCCAGCGCCGGAAGGCGAGGTCCTTCTCAAAGGTGGTGCGGGCCGTGATAAGGGCCTGCTCCAGCACTGCGGCGCGGTCGCCCAAAAGGGTCAAGGCGCACGACAGGCCCACAGCCAGGGTCCAGGCCAGGCAGGCAAGGGCGATGTGGTGTCGTTGCGGCATAGGTCTGCGCCTCGGGAAACGTGCGGCCGCCGCCAGAAAGGCGAGGGCGTTAAACCGACTGGGGGCAAGGCTGCTTCACACTAGAGCTTTTTTGCGCCGGATGTAAAGCGGGGCCGCCAAAAAGGCCGGAGCCCTTGCGGACCCCGGCCTCTGATTTTAAGCTTGGACTGACTTCAGCTTTGGGCTTGCGGGGGCTAGTACATGCCGCCCATGCCGCCCATGCCGCCCATGCCGCCCATGCCGCCGCCACCCATGGCCGGAGCAGAGCCCT
>CAZXZF010000075.1:0-10958 GCA_964645095.1 uncultured Desulfocurvus sp.
AGTGCGGGTAGGAGTGGGTGATCTTCTCCTGGGCGATCAAGTTGCCCACCTGCTTGAGCTTCTCGATGACCTTGGGGTTGGCCTCAAAGACGTTCAGGCCGGCGAAGAATTCCACGTCGGTCAAAAAGCGGCCCGCGTCGTCCAGCGGCGAGTAGACCTCAAGGCCGTACTTCAGGCCCACGTCGTAGTCCTCGCGGCCGTGGCCCGGGGCGGTGTGGACGCAGCCGGTGCCGGCGTCCAGCGTCACGTGCTCGCCCAGGATGAGGGGCGACTTGCGCTTGTAGAAGGGGTGCTGCGCCTCCAGGCCCTCCAGCTTCTGGCCCGGCACCGTGGCCAGGACCTTGGGCGCGTCCCAGCCGAAGATCTCGGCGCAGGGGGCGAGCAGGCGCGCGGCCATGAGGTAGATGTTGCCCGCCGCCTCGGCCAGCACGTAGTCGAACTCCGGGTGCACGGCCACGGCCATGTTGTCCGGCAGGGTCCAGGGGGTGGTGGTCCAGATGACCACAAAGGTCTTGGCCGGGTCGTACTTGGCGCCCTGGGGCAGGAGCTCCTTGACGCGCTTGTCGGTGAGCGGGAAGCGCACGAAGATGGAGGGCGAGGAGTGGTCGGCGTACTCGACCTCGGCCTCGGCCAGGGCGGTATGGCAGGAGCAGCACCAGTAGATGGGCTTCTTGCCGCGGATCACCGAGCCCTTGGCCATGAAGTTGCCGAGCTCTCTCGCCGTGGCGGCCTCGTACTTGGGGTCAAGGGTCATGTACGGCTTGTCCCAGGTGGCCAGCACGCCCAGGCGCTTGAACTCGCTGCGCTGGATGTCCAGGAACCTGAGCGCGTATTCGCGGCAGAGCTTGCGGATGACCACCGCAGGCAGCTCCTTCTTCTTTTTCTTGAGCTCGGTCTCGACCTTGTGCTCGATGGGCAGGCCGTGGCAGTCCCAGCCGGGCACGTACTCGGCCCTCTGGCCGCTCATGTTGCGCGACTTGACCACAATGTCCTTCAGGACCTTGTTCATGGCCGTGCCCATGTGGATGTTGCCGTTGGCATAGGGGGGGCCGTCGTGCAGAACGTAGGCCTGGCGTCCCTCGTTGGCCGTGACCATCCTGCTGTAGGCGTCGATCTGCGCCCAGAACTTGAGGGTCTCAGGCTCCTTCTGCTTCAGGTTGGCCTTCATGGGAAAGCCGGTCTGCGGCAGTCTGAGGGTGCTCTTGTAATCACTCATGGCCGTCAGTCCTCCGCTGGGGGTGTCGGCGCCGCAATCCGGCGGCATGCCTGGATCAATGGAAAGGGGGTAACTTGGTGCATCGCGGGCCGGAAGTCAAGCCGCCCCCGGTGCGGCTCGCATGGCCGCACCAGGGACAGACCGGGGCTCGGGGCCGGTTCCGGCGTGCAGGGGGCTACTTGGTCTTGTGGGTGTACACGCCATCCCAGCCCTCGCCCGGGGGCTCTTCCTTCAGGTGCTGGCAGCGCTCCTCGTACATGGCGCAGAGCACCTCCTCAAAGCCCTTGGCCTTGAGTTCGGCGAAGAGGTCCGCCGCCTCGCTGAAGCGCATGCCCTTGAACAGGGCCAGCGCCTCCTCGTAGCGGCTGAAGTCCGCATTCTGGGCCGCCCGCGCCTCATGCGTCATGGCGGTAAAGATGGTGATGGGCTCGTGCTTGCCCTTGACGCGCACGGAGTCCATCTCCACATACGCGTACTCGTCGCCGCAGGCCTCCTTCATGGCCTGGCTCACCAGGAGCACCTGGCCGTAATACTTGGTCAGGCTCTCCAGGCGCGAGGTCAGGTTCACGTTGTCGCCGATGAGGGTGTAGTCGAACAGGTCGGCGGAGCCCATGTTGCCCACGCGCACGCGGCCGCAGTGCAGGCCCACGCCGATCTTGATGGTCAGCCCGAACTTGGTCTTGAAGCCCTCGTTCAGGGTCTTCAGGTGCTCGAACATCTGCAAGGCCGAGGACAGGGCCTTTTTCTGGTGGTCAGGCACATCGACGGGCGCGTTCCAGAAGGCCATGATGGCGTCGCCGATGAACTTGTCCAGCGTGCCCATGTTGCTCGTGATGACGCGGGTCATGGGCGTCAGGTAGTCGTGCAGGAGGTCCGTCACCTGGGTCGGGGTCAGCTGCTCGGACATGGTGGTGAACCCGCGCACGTCGGAGAACATGACTGTTACTTCCTTCTCCTGGCCTTGCAGGCTCAAGGATTCGGGCGAGTCGTAGATCTGCTTGATGACCGCCGGGGCCAGGTAGTGCGAGAAGGCGCCGTGGATGAACTTCTTCTGCTTTTCCTCGCGCCAGAACTTGAGCAGGGTCAGGAAGGTGAAGTTGGCCGCCAGGATGATGTAGGCGTACAAGGGCGAGATGTAGACCCTTGCCGTGGACATCATGTAGGCCGAGCCCTCCCACATGCCGAAGGCCATGCCGGCCAGGGGCAGCAGCAGCCACACGGCGCGCGCCCAGGCCACCAGCAGGGTGATGCTGATGCCGGCCAGGATGGTGCACAGCAGCTCCACAGCCGGGGCATAGTCGGGAATGGAGATGAAGTCCTGGGTCAGGATGTTGTCCACGATGGTGGCGTGCGTCTCCACGCCGGGGTAGACCGAGGTGAAGGGCGTGGCGCGCAGGTCCTTGAGGCCGGCGGCCGAGGTGCCGATGAAGGCGATCTTGCCGTCCAGCGACCCGGACGCGAGCTTGCCCTCGATGATGTCCACGGCGCTGATGTAGGGGAAAGCGCCGCCGCCGCCACGGTAATTGACCAGCAGCTGTCCGGCGCGGTCCACGGGGATCACGGTGCCGCCGTAACGCAGGGATTCCGCGCCCTGGGTGTCGAGCTTGAGCAGGATGTTGTGCTCGCCGGCGGCCTCCATGAGGGTGGCCAGGGCCAGGCTGGGGTAGATCTGGTCCTTATAGTTGATGAGCAGGGCCACCCGGCGCAGGATGCCGTCCGGGTCCGGGGTGGCGTTGAAGTAGCCTGTCGCCGTGGCGGCGCTCGCCAGCACCGGCAGCGGGCACACCGTGCCGAGGGCCGTGTGCAGGGCGTTCTTGGCCTTCACCGAGTCCGGCGCCTCAAGCAGGGAAACCTGGGCCGGCTTGATGAGGCACTCCGAGGTCTGGACCTGCTGGTCGGCCTCGGCCTTGGAGAAGTTGAAGTAGAAGCCGAGCACGTAGGGCTTGCCGGCGATGACGTTGGCCAAAAGCACGTCGTTGTCCTCCAGGGCCTTGGGCAGCCCCTGGAAGTCCACGTTGACCTGCAGCTCCTTCTTGATCTGCTGGCGGAGCAGGGCCGGTGAGGTCCGGTCCGGCTCGGCCAGCACCATGTCCATGCCCACGGACATGGCCCCGGCCAGGCGGATCTTTTCCAGCAAAAGCGCCACGCGGTAGCGCGGCCAGGGCCACTGGCCCAGGGCGGCCAGGCTCTTTTCGTCGATGTCGACGATGACCGGCACGCCCGAGGTCTTGGTGGTGTGTTGCCTGCGCAGCAGCTGGTCATAAATTTTGTAGTCGAGAAAACGCAGAACTGTGGGTTGCATGATGTACAAGCCGGTCATGATCAGCGAGGCCAGGATGCCCGCAGCGACCAGGAGGGTCTTGTCACTTTTCAAGATTTTCTTTAGAAATCCGACCATCTTGCATCTCCAGTTTGTCAGGCCGATTTGCCGGCTCAGGGGAGGGCCCGGTTCGTTCAGGGCAAGTGTCCGGCTGGATACGTAATTTCTCTTGCCAATTCATTTGTTGTGGTGTAGCGAACTTATCAGCTTACGTCAAAGAGCTCTCAAGGCTCTTGTTCAGAAGTTGGCTGCGCTTGATATGTACAGAAAAAAGGGCATGATGAACAGGTCCCGCCGTCTGAAAATTGCATTTTTGACGTTGGTCGCAAGCATGACCGTGCTCGTGATGGCATCTGTTGCCCTCTGCGCTGACGCCGCCCCAGGCGCCGCCCTGGGCGCTGCCCCGGCCGAAGCCACGGCGCAGAAGGGCGCTGCTGTCCAGCCTGCGGTGACGGTCACCCTCAGGGATGCCATCGACGAACTCTTTCGCACCCATGACCGCATCAAGGCTGCGGAGGCCGCCCTTTCCTCGGCCACGCACATGCGCGACCGCGCCCAAGGCGCCTGGTACCCGCGCCTGAATGCCGTCGTCGATGGCGGCAGAGAGGACATCTTCAAGCCGACCGACCCGGCGAACACCGGCAAGTGGCGCAATGTCCAGACCCTTTCGGCCACGCAGACGGTCTACGATTTCGGCGGCACCAGCGGCGGCATCAACCAGGCCGAGGGCATCCGCAAGGAGTCCCTGGCCAAGCTCGACATGATCCGCCAGGAAGTGTCCCTGCAGGGCGTCTCGGCCTACCTGGGCCTCATCCGCACCCGTGAAATGCTGCACTACGCCCAGCGTTCGGAAGAGAACATCAAGCGGCTCTCCGGCATGCAGGAGGCCCTGGTGGAGCGCGGAGTCGGCCTGTCCTACGAGGAGCTTCAGATCAAGGCCCAGCTTTCCAGTTCCCAGGCCCACCGCATCAACATCGAACGCGCCTACACCAACGCCCGGAACAACTACAAGTCGGTCTACGGCGTCGATCTCAGCGAGTCCCAGATTGATTCGCTCGTCCTGCCCTCCCTGCCCAAGAAGAACATGCCTGCGAGCCTCGACGAGGCCGTGGCCAAGGCCTTGGAAAGCAGCCCGGCGATCATTGAAATGCAGCAGGCCCTGACCACCAAAAAGGGCGACCTCGAGGTCCGGGAGTCGGCCATGTTCCCCAAGATCGAGGCCGTGGGCGAGACCACCCGCAAGGAAAACGACCAGGGCGACGCAGGCCTCCGCACCGAGCAGCGCTACGGCCTGCAGGTGAGCTACAACCTCTTCTCCGGCTTCCGCGACGTGGACAACATCCGCGCCGCCAAGAGCGACATCACCTCTGTGCGCAAGTCGCTGCTGGACCGCCGCAGGACCGTTGAGGAGCGCGTGCGCAACGCCTGGAACGACATCCTGACCCTGCAAAAGACCATTGCCCTGTACGAGAACCAGGCCAACATCACCTGGTCCTACCTCGAACTCGTGAAGAAGAAGAAGGCCATGGGCGGAGAGGTCGGCATCACCGAGATCATCACCGGCGAGCGCGACTACATCAACGCCACGAGCAGCAAGGTCACCTCGGAGATCGAACACATCACCGCCGCCTACATGTTGCTCAACCAGATGGGGCTCATCACCCCGGATGTCGTTGAGAATTGATCCGGAGCCATCCTACGAAGACGCCTGCTGGCGTTGCAGCTGCCGTGGACACTTGCTCGCGACACGATGACTTGGCAGTCTGATGAAAGAACTATTCCGCCGCCTCTCCCTGAGACCCCGCCTGGCCTGGGAGATTCTCTTGGCCTCGTTTCTCGCGAACCTCATGTCCGTGGCCTCCTCCATCTATGTCATCCTCGTGCTCAACCGCTACGTGGGCTACGGCTTTGACGGCACCCTGTACTCCCTGACCACGGGCGTGCTCATCGCCTCGTTTCTGGGCATGGGCTTCTCCTCTGTCCGGGCCAGGCTGGCCGGGGCCGTCAGCGTGTTGCCGGACCACGAGCTGAATGAGAAGACCCTGACGGTTTTCACCAGGGGCAAGCTGGCGGCGCTCTACCGCATGCCGCCCGGGCGGCACCAGGAAATGCTCGCTGCCCTCAAGACGGTTGAATTCGCATACGACTCCCACAACATCGGCGCCGTGCTGGACGCTCCGTTCCTGCTGCTCTTTGTGCTGGCCGTCGGATTCATCCACCCTTTGCTGGCCGTGGTCACCGTCGTGGCCGTTGCGCTGACCGTGCTGTTCACCCTGTCCGGCATGCGCAGCAATGCGCCCCTTGACGAGCGCCAGCGCGACCAGACCATCGCCCACCGCAACCTGACGCTCTCGGCCGTGTCCGGCGCCGAGACCGTGCGCGCCTTCCTGGGCGGCGACTTTTTGCGCAAGGCCTGGCGCAAGCAGATGCAGTCCATCCAGGATCTGCGCGAGATCATGGAGGCCGCGCGCGATCGCGGAAAGGTCCGCCTGGAGTCGGTGAGCACGCTGCTGCGCATCTCCATCTATTTCTTCGGCGCCATGCTGGCCGTGAGCGGCGAGATGAGCGTGGGCGGCCTCATCGGTGCGAGCATCCTCTCGGCCAAGGCCATGCAGATGGGCTCCAGCTTTTTGCAGTCCTACCTGGCTGGGCGCAAGGCCGAGGAATCCCTTGTCCAACTGGGTGAGTTCCACACCATGTCCCTTGAGCCCGTGTCCGGCTCGGCTGTGCGCGAGTATTCCGGACGCCTGGAGTTCCGCGATGTGGGCTTCGCCTATTCCGGGTCAACCGGGCCGGTCTTCGAGTCCTTGAGCTTCACCTTGCCCCCGGGCTCCATTCTGGCGGTCACCGGTTTCAACGGCTCGGGCAAGTCCACGTTCTGCAAGATCGTGGCCGGCCTGCTCGAACCCGGCCGCGGGCATGTCCTGGCCGATGGCATCGAGCTGCGCCAGTTCGCCCCGGACTGGTGGCGCAGGCAGCTCCTCTATCTGCCGCAGGAACCGACCTTCCTGAACGCCACCATCCGGCAGAACATCACCCTGGCCGAGCTTGAGCCCGAGAGCCCGGCCGCGCAGGAGCGCCTCAACCAGGCCGTGCGCGCCGCAGCCCTGCGGCGTTTCCTCGACGTCAGCCGCCAGGGCCTGGACATGGACATCGCCGAGGGCGGGCGCACCCTCCCGGTTGGCATCCGCCGCCGTGTGGCGCTGGCCCGCGCGCTCATGAACCAGGGCCGTCTGGTGGTCTTCGACGACCCGACCGAAGGGCTGGATTCCGAAGGCTGCCTGGCCGTGTACAACGTGCTCAACGTCCTGGCCAAGGCCGGGGCCAGCATAATCGTGGCCACGGTCGACCCGAACATCCTCAAGGGCGCCGGGTATGTGCTGGACATGAACGAGAAGCCGACGCCCACCTTCGGCGTCCCGAGTGAGCCCAAGTCCGAGGAGGTCACGTGAACAGGCCGGACCCCTGCATCCTCGGTCCGGATGTCGTTCATGCCGCCGTGGACAAGACCCTGGCTGCGCACCGCAGATTCCTCTATCTCTGCGGCTGCCTGTTCGTCCTGACCTTTGCCTGGTCTGCCCTCACCAGCCTGGACATCGTCAGCGAGGCCGTGGGCGAGGTCATCCCGCGCACCAAGGTCAAGAAGATACAGCACCTCGAAGGCGGCATCGTGCGCGAGATCCTGGTGCGCGAGGGCGACCTGGTGAAACAGGACCAGCCCCTGGTTGTCCTGGACGCCGCCGCGGCCGAGGCCAATACCGATGAACTGGCCGTGCGGCTGAACTCGCTCATGATCGAGTCCCTGCGCCTGGAGGCCGAGTCCCAGGGGTTGCCGGAGCCGAAGTTCACTCCGGAGCTCGAGCTGAAGCACAAGGATCTTGTGGATCAGGCCCGAAACCTGTTCCAGGCCCGGAAAAAGCGCGTGCAGACGGACATCTCGTCCCAGGCTGAGCGCGTGCGCCAGCGCGAGCAGGACATCCACGAGACAGGCGCCAGGCTTGAGAACCTCAAGCGCAACCTGCCCCTGGTGCAGCGCCAGGTGCAGCGCAGCGAAGAGCTGTACCGCGAACGGCTGGTCAAGGAAGACGAGCTCATCGCCCGGCGCAAGGAAGAGAACAACACCAGGAGCGCCATCCTGGAGAATTCCGCCGCCTACTCGCGCGCCACGGCCGCCCTTGCTGCGGCCAAGGAGGAGCTCGTCCGCACCCAGAACGCCTTCAATGAGGAGGTTGAGACGGAGCTCAAGAAGGTGCAGCGCGAGCTCATGGAACTCACCCAGCGCATGAAGAAGCTGCGCGACAGCCAGAACAGGACCACCCTGCGCGCGCCCGAGGCGGGCATCGTCAAGAGCGTCAACGTGGTCAGCGAGGGCGAGGTGATCCAGCCGGGCATGACCGTGGTCGAAATCGTGCCCGCCGGGGACAAGCTGGTCATCGTGGCCCACCTGCCCATCCAGGACGTCGGCTACGTGCGGCCCGGCCAGCTGGCCGTGGTCAAGCTGGCCTCGCGCGACGCCCGGCGCTTCGGCAACATTGAGGGCAAGGTCCTGCACGTGAGCCCCGATGCCGTGACCCAGACCATGCCGGGCGGGGTGAACACCTTCTACAAGGTGCTCGTGGAGACGGAACAGGACCACTTTTCACAGAAATCCAACCGCTACGACCTCTTCCCGGGCATGCGCGTCATCGTGGGCATCCACATCGGGCGGCGCTCCGTGCTGGGCTATTTCCTCGATCCATTCATCGACGCCATGAGCGGCTCCATGAACGAACGGTAAGCCCGGGCCAGGCGCAACCGCAAAAAGCCCCCGCTTGGGGGCTTTGGCGGACTCGTCGGATTGTCCGTGTTCAGGTCGAATGGTTCAGGAGCACGCCGCTCATGTTCTTTATGGACGCTGCGAGCCGGATCAGTTCGTCCTGCGGAATCTTGCGCAGAACCTTGTCGCTCTTCTTGTCCACGATTTCGACCTGGACTCCGTCCTGGGTGTTGTCCAGGAGCTTGATCTTGAGGCTCGTGTTGGTTTCCCCAAGCTGCCTTGAAATTTTGTCAGCCGCTTCGAGCGCTGTCGTCTTGTCTGCGGCGGCCGCAGCGGTTTGCGATCTCAGGTCCGTTTCGACAGGCGGCGTGTCTTCACGGTCCTGCTTCCTCTGGGGGACTGCTGCTGAGGGTGCGGTTCCGGTGACTGTTTCGGCAGGGGCATACCCCTGCCTGACGTCCAAGTCCGAGGGGTTGATGTTCATGGCGGTCACCTCGTGCTGAAGTTGTCTGCGTAGAAGGATTTTATCCTTACGTAATGGTTATCGACGGTGTTGAGCCGGAACTTTAGGGCTCGCATCAGAATTCATCGCCTTGGGAGCAAGAATATTGATCGCAGGCTGCGTCCAAAGACCGCCAGATCATCCAATCCTGATTGATTCCGGAAGTTGGCTATGCTAATATTTAGTAAGTGGAAGAATTTTGTGTCTTAAAAATAATGATTCTTGGAGGATGGTAATGAAACACGGCTTCGTTGGAACGCTTCTCCTGGTGCTTGGCCTTTGTGCCTCTGCCTTTGCTTCCTCGGCTGGCCCGAGCATGCCTGCGGACGAGGCCTTGAAGCTTCTTAAGGATGGAAACGCCCGCTACGTCGCCGGCCAATCCACGCACCCGAACCTGACGAGCGAGCGCCGCGCGGAGACGGTCAAGGGCGGGCAGCATCCCTTTGCCACCGTCATCGGCTGTTCGGATTCCCGCGAGCCGCTGGAGCTCATCTTTGACCAGGGCGTGGGCGACATCTTTGTGATCCGCGTGGCCGGGAACGTTGCCGGGCCGGACGAACTGGCCTCCATCGAGTACGGCGTGGGGCATCTGAACACGCCGGTTCTGCTGGTGCTGGGCCACACCTCCTGCGGGGCGGTCACCGCCGCCGTCCAGAACGCCAAGGTCCACGGCAACCTGCCCTTCCTGATCAACCAGATCAAGCCTGCGGTGGCCAAGGCCAAGTCCTGGACCCCCACCGCCAGCGGGGATGATCTGGTGGCCAAGTCCATCAAGGCCAACGTCTGGTTGACCATGGAGAACATGTTCCGCAAGAGCGCGGAGGTCCGCGAGCTGGTGCTGAAGGGCAAGCTCCTGGTCATCGGCGGCATCTATGACTTGCACAGCGGCCAGGTGGACTGGCTGGGCGCGCATCCGGACCAGGGCGCATTGATCGCCGCCGCGCCTGGCGGCCAGCACAAGATGAAGCCCAGGCACGCACCGGCTGCCGGCGCAGCGTCCCATGCTCCGGAAAAGGCCGCAGCCGTTGACCAGGGCTCCATGGTCGATCCGGCCCCGGCCGCTCCGGCGCACAAGTAGCCGCAGTCTTTCGTCTTTGACATCTGAAGGGTGGGGGGCGGACCAGCTCCGCCTCCACCCTGGAACAGGCATGGAGCATCTATTTCTCTTGAGCCGTGGTGCGATGGCGCGTAGGGTGTTCCCTGATCAATCCCTTTGAACCAAGCCTTACCCGAGAGGAGAGCCTATGCACACCAAGATCGTCGCCACCCTGGGGCCAGCCTCGAACAATTACGAGACCATGAAAGCCATGGTCCAGTATGGGGTGCGCATTTTTCGCCTGAATTTCTCGCATTCCGACGCGGCGACCTTCCTGCCCACGGTGAAGCTCATCCGCCAGGTCGAGCAGGACCTGGACCAGCCGGTGACCATCATGGGCGATTTGTGCGGGCCCAAGGTGCGCATCGGCGAGGTGGCCGGCTCGCCCGTGCAGGTGCGCAAGGGCGACCTGCTGGCGCTGGGCCTGCCGGAGCACGTGGGGATGGTGCCGGACATGGTCTTCGTCAATCTGGACATGCCGGAGCTGCTCAAGGGCCTGGAAAAGGGCATGCCGGTGTCCCTTTCCGACGGGATGCTCCAGTTCACCGTCACCGAGGTGCGCAAACCCGACTCCCTGTTCGTCATGGAAGCCAAGAACAGCGGCGTGCTCACCTCCAAGAAGGGCATCGCCTTCCCCGGCAAGTTCCACCCCATGCCCGCCCTCACCGCCAAGGACCGCAAGGACCTGCACGAGGGCCTGGACATCGGCCTGGACGCCGTGGCCCTGTCCTTTGTGCAGACGCTGGAAGACATCCGCGACATCCGCGGCGAGATCGAGAAGCACGGGGTCTGGATTCCGGTGGTGGCCAAGATCGAGCGGCAGAACGCCGTGGACAACCTGGACTCCATCCTGAGCCTGACCGACGCCGTCATGGTCGCCAGGGGCGATCTGGGCCTGGAGTGCCCGCTGTCCGCCGTGCCGGTGATCCAGAAGCGCATTATCAGAGCCTGCCGCCACGCCCAGAAGGCCGTCATCGTGGCCACGCAGATGCTTCTGTCCATGGTCAACAACCCGCTGCCCACCAGGGCCGAGGCCGCAGACGTGGCCAACGCCATGCTCGACGGCGC
>CAZXZF010000076.1:0-10902 GCA_964645095.1 uncultured Desulfocurvus sp.
AGGGCGCGCACGATCCTCTTGTCCACGTCCCTGCGGGCGATGCCCGAGGCGCGCTGTTCGTTGTAGCCGTCAAAGAGGCTGGTGTATTCGTAGCGCATGCCGGGGGTGATGAGCACGCGGCCGTCGAAGAGCTTCAGCTCGTCTTGGAGGAAGGCGCCATAGACCAGCGAGTCGCCACCGTTGGAGGCGTAGGCGTCGCCAGCGGTGGCGTAGTTGTCGTAGCGGCGGTCGTAGGTGGCCCGTTTGACGTCCACGCCACCGCTCACGGTGTTGTAGGCGCCCAGGCCGTAGTTCACGTTCATGCCGCCCTGGTAGTCGCGCTGCCAGGATGGGGAGGTCCCGGTCATGGTCTTGGCCGGGCTGGCCGCGCCGTCGTAGGTGGAGAACTGGTAGGCCGTGGAGGCGTAGGCCAGGAACTCGCCGTCCTCGAAGCGCTTGGCGTAGCTCAGGTCGGCCTGCTTCTTATACATCTCGAAGAGCTGGAAATCCGGCATGTAGTCGTACATGCCACGGTTGACGAAGTGCCCATGCATCATGTTCAGGTTCAGTTTTGAAGAGGGGTCGATGTCATAGCTGACAACGCCACGCCCCCAGTCGTTGCGGCTGCGAATGTTGCGTGAATTTATCGGCTGTCCGCCGGATTTCGTGATGGCGTCGGAGGAGGCCACGCGGTAGCCCTGGGTGCCGCCCACTGTGCCGGAACCATAGAAGCCCCAGTCGCCGGACTTCTGCGAGTGCGAGGCCGACAGGGACGCGGTGTTCAGGGTGCCGTAGGTGGTCTCCAGGGTGCTGACGCCTTTCTCCTCCGTGGGCTTGCGGGTGATGATGTTGATGACGCCGCCCATGGCCTGGGAGCCGTACAGCGCCGAGCCAGGGCCGCGCACCACCTCGATGCGCTCTATGTCGCGCGGATTGATGAAGCTCCACTCAAAGTCGCCGCTCGCGCTGGCGGTCTGGGGCAGCCCGTTGAGCAGGACCAGGATGCGCGCGGAGTTGGAGCCCTGGCCGCGCATAATGACGCGGTTGTTTGTGCTGGAGGAGAGCGGCCCGCGCGCGTTGTAGACCTGCACGCCAGCGGCGTTCTTCAGGATGTCGATGGTGGTCGGGGCCACCATCTGGTCGATCTGCTCGCGGGTGATGACCGTCACCGCATTGGGCACGGCGTCCACTCTGGCCTCGTGGCTGGTGGCCGTCACCAGCACCTCGGAGAGGCGGGTGCCCTTGGCGGGCTGGGCGCTCGTGGCGTTGTCCGCAGAAGGGGACTCGGCCAGGGCCAAGGCCGGGTGGGCCAGGGCCAGGGCGAGGGTCAGGGCAAGGGCAAGGGGCGCAAGCAGCACAGTCAATCGCATGAGCTAGTCCTCCAACTCGGGTATTGTTTCATCTGTCAGGCCGTGCCGCTGGTGGCGGACATGGGGAAGAACATGGCGCCCGCGCCTGCCTCCATGCGCAGCACGTCCACACCGTAAACGGTGCGTATGGAGTCCTCGGTGAGCACGTCCTCGGGCGGTCCATCGGCGAACACCCGGCCCCGGTGCATAAGCAGCACCCGGTGGGCGAAGCGCGCGGCCAGGTTCAGGTCGTGCACGGCCAACACCACGCCGGTGTCCTGCTCCTCGGCCAGGGCGCACAAGAGCGCCATGACCTCCATCTGGTGCCGGAGGTCCAGGCTGCTGGTGGGCTCGTCCATGACCAGCAGGCGGCTTTGCTGGGCCAGGGCTCGGGCCAGGGCCACCTTCTGGCGCTGGCCGCCGGAGATCTCGCCGAACTCGCGGCCCGCCAGCTCGGTGAGGCCAAGCATGTCGAGCGCTTCCCACACGGCGTCCAGATCCTCTGGCCTGGGTCGCCAGGAAAGATACGGCCTGCGGCCCATGAGCACGGCCTCGAAGATGGTCAGCGGCAGACGCGCCGGGATGTGCTGCGGCACAAAGGCCATGAGTTGCGCGCGTTCCCTGGGCGGGATGTCAGCCAAAACCCGCCCGCCAAGCTCCACGCGACCCAGGGGCGAAAGCGTTCCGGCTAGGCAGCGCAGGAGCGTGGACTTGCCCGCGCCATTGGGGCCGAGCACGGCCAGCACCTCGCCAGGCGCGAGGGTGAGCGACACCCCGGAAAGCACCGGACGGTCCGGGTAGGAAAAGTGCAGGTCGCGGGCTCTCAGCATCACCAGAACTCCCTGCGGCGGCGCATCAAAAGCGCGAAGAAGAAGGGCACGCCCAGGAAGGCCGTGACGATGCCGATGGGCACCATGTGCGGGGCAAAGAGGGTGCGGCCCAGGACATCGGAGATGAGCACGAGCAGCGCCCCGCACAGGGCGGACGCTGGCAGCAGGAAGCGGTGGTCGCCGCCCACCAGGAGTCGGGCCAGATGCGGCCCCACCAGTCCGATGAACCCGATGACCCCGGTGAAGCAGATGGCTCCTGCGGTCATGAGCGCCGCCAGGAGCAGAGCCGCAAGACGCAATTGCTCCACGCGCACGCCCAGGCTTGCGGCCATCTCGTCGCCCGCCAGGAGCAGGTTCAGGTCCCAGGCCCGGAAGAGCAGCACCGGCAGCGCGGGCAGGATCATGCCTGCGCTGATGAGGATGTCGCCCCAGCCTGCGCGTGACAGGTTGCCGAAGGACCAGAACACGATGGCCTGGAGCTGCTGCTCCGTGCCCAGGAACTGCACGAGCGAGGTGCAGGCCGAGAACAGGAACATGATGGCCACGCCCGCCAGCACCAGGGTCTCCGGGGTTGCGCTCTTCATACGCGCCACGCCCAGGATGAACAGGACCGTTACCAGGGCGAAGATGAAGGCCCCGCCCGCCACAGCCCACTTGGCCGTGGCCGACACAAGCACGATGCCCAGCGCCGCGCCAAAACCAGCGCCCGAGGCCACGCCCAGGGTGAAGGGCGAGGCCAGCGGGTTTCTGAGCACAGCCTGGGTCACAGCCCCGCCCACAGCCAAACCGGAGCCCACGAGCAGGCCCATGAGCACGCGCGGCAGGCGCAGCTCCCAAAAGATCACGCCGTCCAGGCCGGTGCGCAGCACATCGCGAAATCCGGCCGCGCTGCTGCCCACGGCCAGGGACACGAGCACCACGAGGCCGAGCAGCACGGAAAGCCCGGACAGCCATACCACGCGCCTGCCCGTGAGCGCCCCGTAGGTCGCAAGGCCGTCTCTCTGCCGCGCCGCGTCCACTGCTACTGCACCGGGTGGACGTAGACGCCGCGCCAGGGAAGGCCCTGGAAGCGCTCGATGTATTCGCGGTGCCAGGCGTTGGGGTCAAGGTCCGCGCAAGTCTTTGGGTGCAGCCACTTGGCGATGTGCGCGATGCCCACCACGCTGGCCCCGCCGCTGGTGACGTCGGTGGTCATGAGGTACACGCGTCCGGATTTACCCGCAGGGGTCTTGCTCCAGCCCGTGCGCGCCAACAGGGCTTCGCGCTGGGCCATCATGCCGCCGGGGCCGTCCAGGGAATAGGATCCGTTCTGGGAGCACATCTTGACCACGACCCAGGGCTGCTGTTCCAGAACCCATTCCGGAGACACGGGCGAGGCGTTGGGCAGCATGACTTCGCCGATGTTCCTGCCCCCGGCGAAGACCACCCGCTCGTGCATGCCCGAGCCGGACCCGCAGGCCGCGAACTCGGCGTAGGCCTCCAGGTAGACGGCTGGCCTCTCCGGGTCCGCAGCCACGCGCCGGGCGATGTCGTCCATGCGCACCTTTAGCCAGTCCAGATACTCCTTTGCCTTGTCCTCGCGGCCAAAGATGCGGCCCAGGGCTTCCACGTCGCGCGGCAGCGCGCCGATGCGGTACAGCTCCAGGCGCAGCACCTGGATGCCCGCAGCAGCCATCTTGTCCTCAAAGCCGGGGCCGGGCGAACCCTGGTAGCAGAGGACCAGATCAGGCTTGAGCTCCGCGATGGCCTCCACGTCCGGATCGTTGAACTTACCCACGTTGCGGGCGCTCGCCAGTTCAGGCCAGTAGTCCGGGTTTTTGGGAATCCAGTCGGACACACCCACGATGCGGTCCGTGACGCCAAACATGCGCAGGATCTCGGCGGCGTTCTTGTTCAGGGTGACGACCCGCTTCGGACTCACGCGCACATTGATGACCCGCCCGCTGGCGTCGGTGACAGGCACTGTTGACCCGGCCTGGCCCTGCTCGGCCTTGCTGCACGCTCCGGCCAGGAGTGCAAGCGCGACGAGCAGGACAACTGCCCTGAGCGTAACACTGAACCTCCGCCACAAGGCAGGCCTGGCGAGGGCGACGGCAGACCTGAACGGTATGATATCGAACAGGTTGCTGCCAGGGCAGTGTCGTGGCAAGAGGAACGGTTCAAGATGCATGGCTGCCTCATTTTCAAGTTCGTATGGCGAAGAGTTGTACGAAATCTAAAAAGATAACACAAGTGGATTGTGAATCAAAAATGAGTATGCTAGAACTCGGACGGAATGACGAAACATGTCTGGAGGTCCCGTGATTCGGTTGGAAGATGTGCATAAACGTTTCGCCAAGCGCGACGCCCTGTGCGGGGTGAATCTCGAGGTGCGGCCTGGTGAGCTGTTCGCCTACCTGGGGCCCAATGGCGCGGGCAAGACCACCACCGTGCGCATCCTCACCGGGCTCAGCGTGCCGGACAGTGGCCGCGCCCTGGTGGACGGCCTGGACGTGGCCCTTGAGCCCGCGCGGGTGAAGGCCCTGTGCGGGGTCTGCGGCCAGACCATCAACCTGGACCAGGATCTCACCGTGGCCGAGAACCTGGAGGTGCATGGCAGGCTTTTCGGAATGGAGGCAACCCTGCGCCGGGCGCGTGCAGCAGAAAATTTGGAGCGCCTGGACCTTGCCGACCGTGCCGGGAGCCTTATCCGCGAGCTGTCCGGCGGGCTCCGGCGCCGCGTGATGCTGGCTCGGGCGCTCATGCACGGGCCGCGCGTGCTCTTCCTGGACGAACCCACCGTTGGCCTGGACCCGGCCATCCGGCGCAAGCTCTGGGCAGCCATCCGCTCCATCCGTGAGGCGGGCACCACCATCCTCTTGACCACCCACTACATCGAAGAAGCCGAATTTCTGGCTGACCGCGTGGCCTTTCTGAACCAGGGCCTCGTGGCGGCCCTGGGCACCCCACAGGAGCTCATGGAGGCGCAGGGGACCTGGGCCGTGGACATGCTGGAGGGCACGGACATGCGCACCACCTGTTTCCGCGACCGGGCCGAGGCTCAGGCTTTTGGCGCGGCAGGACCGGGCAGCTTCACCTTACGCCGCGTGAATTTGGAGGACGTGTTCCACGCCACAACGGGCCGCAAGCTGGCCAATGGAGCTGCGGCATGATTCAGGGCTGGAAGGCGGTCTACTACCGCGAAGCATTGCTGTTGCGCCGCAGGTTCTGGAAGACGCTGGGCACCATGAGCGTGTCGCCGCTGCTCTACATCTTGGCCTTTGGCTGGGCCATGGCCCCGGCAGGCCAGGAGAACGGCAGCATGGGCGCGGACTACCTGCGCTTCCTCTTGCCTGGTCTGGCGGCCATGAGCAGCATGACACAGGCCTGGGCCATCGCCGGGGAGATCAACATTGCGCGCTTCTACTGGCGCATCTTCGAGGAGATTCAGGCCGCTCCTGTAGCACCTGGCGGCTACGTGCTGGGCGAGGTGCTGGCGGGCATGACGCGGGCTTTTTTGGGCGTGCTGGCGGTGCTGGGGCTTGGTTTCGTGTTCGGCGTGCGCCTGGCCCTCGGCCCGATATTCTGGCTGGCGCTGGGCCTCAATTCCTTCTTCTTCGCCTCGCTCGCCGTGGGGCTGGCCATGCATATCAAGTCCCATGCGGACCAGGCCCTACTCACCAGCTTCGTCATCACGCCCATGGCCTTTCTCGGCGGCACGTTCTTCCCGGTGGAGCGCCTGCCCTTCGTGGCCCGCGAGCTGCTCCTGCTGCTGCCCCTGACCCACGCTTCGCGCGCGGCCAGAGCTGCGGCCACGGGCACGGAGTTGCCCATGCTGTCCCTGGTGATCCTCCTTGCCGTCGCTACGGTGGCCTTTGTCTTTGCCATCAAGAGCGTGGCCAGGGCCAGGGACTAGCCATGAACCAAGAGTGCGTCCTGGACTCTGCGGAAGGCCTGCATCCGGCCTCCCACACCCTGCCCGAGGGCGGCACCGTTCGCAGCAGACCCTCAAGTCTGTGCCTGCCCGGCCTGGAAGGGAAGACAGTCCGCGTGCGCAATCTGGCCCTGTGGCTGTCCATCGTCGCGCATGCGGCGGTCATCGGCGTGCTCTGCACCGCGAAGCTGGCCACGGAACTCCCCGCGCCACCGGCCCTGGTGGAGGTGGAGTTCGTGGAGATCCCCGGCCCCAAGGGCGGCGGCAATCCGGCCCCGGCGCTCCCCGCGCCTTTGGGTCAGGCTGCTCCAGCGCCAGCGTCCCAGGCCGTGCCCCTGCCTGATCCGGCCTCGCGGCAGACAGCACAGCCCGCCATGAGCGCCGCGCCAGTTTCCGGCGCGACAGCGGCCTCGTACCAGGGTGCTGTGGCAGGTGGCAGTGGCGGAGGCTCTGGCGGAGGCCAGGGCACGGGCGTCGGCACATCCGTGGGCAGCGGCACCGGCCAAGGCGGCATCGCCGTGGATCGCATGCCCACGCCGGTGCGCCAAATCAAGCCGCGCTACCCCATGTCCGCCCGGCGCATGGGCCAAAGCGGCCAGGTGCTGCTCCGGCTCTTTGTGGACCAGGAGGGCGCGGTGCGCGAGGTCAACGTGGTGCGCGCCGAACCTGCGGGCGTGTTCGACGAAGCAGCCGTGGAGGCCGCGCGCAAATGGCATTTCTCCCCAGCTATGTCGCGCGGGGTGCCGGTGGGCATGTGGATGACCCTGCCTGTGCGCTTTTCTCTTGAGGATCGCTGATGGCTATCTGGGCCGTCGTCATGTTCACAACACACAACTTGGAGGAACTCCCATGCCTGGTCGTATTGCCCTGATTTTGGCCCTGTGCGCAGTGTTCGCGGTTTCGGCCGCTCCGTCCCTGGCTGCCGAAGCAAAGAAAACCGGCGCGACCCACGGAAAGATCTATGAAATGAAGGGCATCACGCCGGAAAAACGGCCCTTGGCCAAGAAGCTGTACGAGGACTACCAGACGGCTGTGGCTCCCCTCCACAAGGACTACCACGCCAAGGCTGCGGAGTTGGACGCGCAACTGTCCAAGGGCGCTTCGGCCGAGGCCGTGGCAGAACTGACCCGGAGTCTGGGCGAATTGAACGGGAAGCTGTTGCAGGAGAAAGCCGCCCTGCGCGCGAAGCTGCTCAAGGAGACGGGGGTCTACGTTCCACTGTGGCACAAGAAGCACCCGTACAAGGCCATGCTGTAGCAAGCGAAGGAGCTGGCGGCGTATTCCAAACGCCGCCAGCCATTGGAGACAATGCGCATGATTCCTGAAACCGGTCTTCTAGGCATGATGCTCGGGGCCACCCTGGGGGTGCAGCTGGTGCTGGCCATGCTGGCGCTCATGTCCCTGTGGAGCTGGACCATCATCTTCAGCAAGATCATCCTCTACAAACGCACCCGCCGCCAGGTGACCCAGGGCTACGCCCTGTTCAGCGATGCCCAGGACCTGTCCGGGGGGCTGCAGGCCGTGAGCCGCGACGGCGACACCGCCCTGTCCAGGGTGGGCCTCTTGGCCGTGGGCGAGTTCCGCAAGCTGGAGAAGGCCGACATCGAGCGCGAGCGCAAGCGCATGCTCGTGAAGGACACGCTCAGGCGCGTGTTGCGCCAGGGCGTCAACGAGGAGATGAAGCGCCTTTCAAGCTCCCTGTCGTTTCTGGCCACCTGCGCCAACGCCGCGCCCTTCATCGGGCTGTTCGGCACGGTCTGGGGCATCATGCACGCCTTCCACTCCATCGGCCTGTCGCAGTCCGCGGCCCTGGCCACCGTGGCCCCCGGCATCTCCGAGGCGCTGGTGACCACGGCCATCGGGCTTGTGGTCGCCATCCCGGCCACCATCGCCTACAACTACCTGCTGGCGCTCTTGGGCGAGGTGGAGACCGAGCTGGTGAACTATGCCGGAGCCTTCTTAAACCGCGTGGAGCGCGAGGTCTCCTGGGCCTCCGGCTCCAAGGGCTAGGCGGCTGTCATGGGCGCTACCGTAGGCAAAGGCCCGCGCGGCTACATGGCCGAGATCAACGTCACGCCCTTTGTGGACGTGATGCTGGTGCTGCTCATCATCTTCATGGTCACCGCGCCCATGTTGACGCAAGGCGTGGACGTGGACCTGCCCAAGGCCCGCAGCGTGCGCACCCTGCCCGCTGGCAGCGACCACCTGGTGCTCACGGTGAAGAAGGACGGCGGGCTGTTTCTGGACGAGTACAACGTGCCCTTCGAGGACCTGCGCCAGCACCTGACGAACCTTGTGGTGAGCCAGCGCAAGCAGTTGTATCTGCGCGCCGACAAGGACGTGGCCTACGGCGTGGTGGTCAAGGTCATGGGCGAGATCAAGAGCGTGGGCATCGAGAAGCTGGGCATCGTGGCCGAGGCTTCGGACGAGGTAAAGGGCGACGAGAAGGACAGGAATGTTCGCTAAAACAACCTGCCTACCGCCATCGCCGATGCCAGACAGGACGCCATGGCGGGTCAGTTCTTGCCCTTGCGCTTGGGACCCTTTGGGGGCTTGACGCCCTGGCCCGCGAGCTCCGGGTGCAGCAGTCCGGCCAGTTCCTCGGCGGCATCAATGTTGCGCGGGCCTGGACGCGAATACTTCAGTTCGTCCACGAACCAGGCCCGACTGTTCTGGGCGGCGGGCAGGGTGCGCAGGCGTGGGCGTGCAGAGAGCGGCAGCGGGGAGCGGTTCATGGGGCCACGCTGGATGAGGTAGACCTCGGGCTTGAGCCACATGAGTTCCTCCTCGCTCAGGTGCGCGAACTGGACGCGCTCCTCCACGCAGTTGACGCCTCCGGCATGGTTGATGATCTCCGCCACGACGCTTGATTGCCCGGCCCCATACATGTTTGGCGAGTGCACCTCAAAGAAGACGCGCGGGCGCTCCGCCGTGTTCGCTATCCTCGCGGCCAGCGCCGCAAGCCGCGCCTCCATGCCGCGCACCATGTCTTCGGCCTGGGCATCCGCCCCGGTGAGCGCACCCACGCGGCGAATGATGCTGAACAGCTCCGCAAAGCTCGACGCCCGGAACACGGCCACGCGCACCCCGTGTTTCTTGAGCGCTTCCACAGACTGTGAGGTCTCCTTGCGACCAGCCATCTGCAGCACCAGGTCGGGCTTCTGGGCCAGCACGGCCTCGATGTTGGGTCGTCTGTGTGTGCCGATACTCGGCAGCTTTGTGATGCTCGCGGGCGTTTCGTCCGCATTGGCGCGCGCCACGATGCGGCTGGTCTGGCCCAGACCGTCCAGGATTTCGTTGAGCGCGCCGTAGAGCGCAATGACGCGCGTGGCCGGGCGTGCCAGGACGATGGTCTGGCCCTGGTCGTCGGTGACGCTGATCTCCGCCCGAGCTTGAGTCGAACAGAGCAGCACGAGGACCAGCGCCAGGTGCCAGAGGCGCTTGGGACGCTCCGGTGGCAGGGGGCTGGGGCACGTGGATGTCCGCAGCATAGATATCCTCCAGGGATGCTTTCGGGAGCATCTTGGCCGTGGGGCCGTCCAGGGCGCAGGGCGCCTCTGCTCCGGACAGATCAGCCATAGGCAGAAGCAGGGCAGCGCGGCCTTGTGCGCGCTGGCCCTTCCTCTGCCAAGTCCGGGCTATTCTCCGAGTTCCTTCACCGCATCGCGCAGGTGGTCGATCCACAGTCCTGCCACGGCCGGGCGGCTGCCCAGGCCCACCAGCACGGGGGTGCTGGCAATGCCCGCAGCCTTGAGCTTGGAGGCCCAGGAATCATCGTCCTTGCCAGCCATGTCGTTGTGGGCATGGTCGCCAGCAACGCTCATGAGGGGCACGAGGTGCGCTGCCCGCACTCCCTGGCGCTTGAGCACCGGGATGATCTCGTCCAGGCCGGGAGTGCCCTCCACTGTGGCGATGAAGACGCTCTGGTCATGCTTCCACAGAGCCAGTTGCAGGGCGGCGTAGGCGGCGTTGGCCGGGTGGTCCGTGCCATGGCCCATGAGCAGCACGGCCGCACCCTTCTTGTGTTTGGGCAGGGAGAGCAGGATGGCCTCGGCGGCTTTGGCGATGTCCTCGTGGGAATAGAGCAGGGGGCGGCCCACTGTGACCTTCCTAATCCCCTTGGGCATGGCCTGAAAGGCCTCGGCCGTGGCCTTGATGTCGGAATACTCGCGGCCGGGGATGGCGTGCAGGGACTGCACGGCGACCTCAGTGAAGCCCTCGGCGGCCATGTCGGCCAGGGCCTGGGCTGGGGATTTTTTAGTGACTCCTTCCCCGGCAATCTTGTCGCGGATGATCTTGGACGAATAGGCCATGCGCACGGGGACGCCGGGGAAGGCGGCCTCTGTCTGCTGTTTCAGGGCGTCGATGGCGCTGACGGCCTCGGGCACACTGGTGCCGAAGGCCACGAGTAGGATGCCGCGCTTGTCCGGAGCCTTGTGCCCAGCCTGGGCCATATCGGGCAGTGCCAGAGGCAACGCCAGGACAGCGAGCAGCAGGAGACGGAGAACCAAAGGAAAGGTGGGGATGCGCATGAAAGACCTCCAATGCGGAGGGGCAGGTGCGGGGAGAATAAAAAAAACCCTTCCCGCGCTCAAGGCGGAAAGGGATGCCCGTATTCGTCCCCTTCAAGTCCTGTCGGGCAAAAGCCCTCGTTGCCGACAGGAAACCCAAGTCATATCCGGCAGGTCTTCCGACTCACCCCGTCGGCCCCGGCCTTCCCGGAATTGCTTCCAGTGGCACACGCGGGGGTCGACTTTTTGCGGGGCTCACGGCGGCGGGTCCGCTCCCGAATTTCACGGGATTCCCTCTTCGCCCTTGCGGGCACCGAACA
>CAZXZF010000077.1:0-10431 GCA_964645095.1 uncultured Desulfocurvus sp.
GCACGGCGGCCACCAGGCTCGAATCCACCCCGCCGGAGAGCAGCAGGCCCAGCGGCACGTCGGACTCCAGGCGCAGGCGCACGCTCTCGCGCAGGCAGTCCCAGGCCAGGTTGAGCGCCTCGGCCTCGCTCACGTCGAGCTTGCTCCGGTAATCCGCGTCCCACCAGCGCCAGATGCGCAGGCCGCGGGCGTCGTACACGGCGCAGTGCGCGGGCGGCAGCTTGGCCAGGCCGGAGAGGATGGTCCGGGGCGCGGGCACGTAGCCCAGGCTCAGGTACAGGTCCAGGGCCACGGGGTCGAGGCCGCCCACGGAGCCCTGGGCCGGGCAGAGCGGGTGCGCGCGCAGGGCGCGGATCTCCGAGGCGAAGACCAGGCCCCCCCCATTTGCTGTGGGCGGTCCGACGAAGTAGACCAGCGGCTTCTTGCCCAGGCGGTCGCGCGCCAGGAACAGCTCGCCCCTGGCCGCGTCCCAGAGGGCGAAGGCGAACATGCCGCGCAGCAGGGGCAGGCAGTCCCGGCCATGCACGCGGTAGAGGGCCAGCAGCACCTCGGTGTCGCCGGTGGTGCGGAAGACCTCGCCCTGCTCTTCAAGAACTGCGCGAAGCGCGCGGAAGTTGTAGATCTCGCCGTTGAAGACGATGACGTTGCCCGTGTGCGGGTCATGCATGGGCTGGCCCGCGCGCGGGTCCAGGTCCAGGATGGACAGGCGCGTGTGGCCCAGCGCCACGCCCCGGCTCGCGTCGTGCCAGCTGTCGGTCTGGTCCGGCCCGCGGTGGCCCAGCAGGGCCAGCATCGGCGCCAGGCTGCCGGGGCCGGGGCCGCAGCCAGGGCCTCCGAAGTCCGCGCCTTGTGCCAGGCGGACGTGTCCGCAGATGCCGCACATGTCCGGTCCTGCAGCGCCTTAGCGGTCCAGGGCCTGGCGGAAGAAGGCGATGGTCTTGACCAGTCCGTCCTCCAGCCTGGTCTGGGGCTCCCAGCCGATGACCTGCCGGGCCAGGGTGATGTCCGGCTGGCGCTGCATGGGGTCGTCCTGGGGCAGGGGCCTGTGCACGATGCGCGAGGTGGAGCCGGTCATGCGGATGACGGTTTCGGCCAGTTCGAGGATGGTGAACTCGCCGGGGTTGCCCAGGTTCATGGGGCCGGTGAAGTCGTCCGGGGTGGCCATGAGCCGGATGAAGCCCTCCACCAGGTCGTCCACGTAGCAGAAAGAGCGGGTCTGGTTGCCCTCGCCGTACACGGTGATGTCCTCGCCCTTCAGGGCCTGGACGATGAAGTTTGAGACCACGCGGCCGTCATTGATGGCCATGTTCGGGCCGTAGGTGTTGAAGATGCGCGCCACCTTGATGCGCAAGCGGTGCTGGCGGTGGTAGTCGAAAAACAGCGTCTCGGCGCAGCGTTTGCCCTCGTCGTAGCAGGCGCGCGGGCCGATGGGGTTGACGTTGCCCCAGTAGCCCTCGACCTGGGGGTGCACGCTGGGGTCGCCGTAGACCTCGGATGTGCTGGCCTGCATGATCTTGGCCTTGATGCGCTTGGCCAGGCCGAGCATGTTGATGGCCCCGTGCACGGATGTCTTGGTGGTCTGCACGGGGTCGTGCTGGTAGTGGATGGGCGAGGCCGGGCAGGCCAGGTTGTAGATCTCGTCCACCTCGACATAGAGCGGGAAGGTCACGTCGTGCCGCAGCATCTCGAAGCAGGGGTGGGGCAAAAGGGCGCGGATGTTGGCCTTGCTGCCGGTGAAGTAGTTGTCCACGCAGAGCACGTCATGCCCGGCCTCAAGCAGGCGCGCGCACAGGTGCGAGCCCAAAAACCCGGACCCGCCGGTGACGAGGATGCGCTTGCTCTGGCTCATGAACTCTCCTGGGGCTAGGGGTGTCTCAATCAAGCCGCAGATGTAAGCAAAATCGGGCCACAGCACAAGGCCGCGCAGGGGGAATCTTGGCCCGGATCCAGCGTTCTGGCACCGGCCGTGGCGGTCAATTTGTGAAAAAAAATACTTAACTATTGTGTGTTGTTATAGTGCCAAAGGTGTGGGCATGCAGGGCGACAAAGGCTCGAAATTTCAGAACAGGGGTTGACGTCTTTGGCAAGTCCGGGCAAAAGAGGGCATCATTTTTAAAGTTTGGTCCAAGGTCCGGTTTTTCGGGCCGAATTTGTTGAAGGGGGAGGGGCTATGGTCTTCAGCTGGCTGCATTTGGCCATCATCCTGTTCCTGATCGGGGGCCTGCTGTTCGCAGGCGGTCCGCTCATCCTGTCGTACCTCGTGGCGCCCCGGGCGCGCGGCGGCGACATGGGCATGCCGTACGAGTGCGGCATGCGTCCCTACGGCGGCTCCTGGACCCGGTTCGGCATAAACTACTACGTGTACGCCCTCTTGTTCCTGGCGTTCGACGTGGACGTGCTGTACCTGTTCCCGGTGGCCACGGTGTACCGCGCAACCGAGGGCTGGCTGCCCTTCCTGGAGATATTCATCTTCCTGTTTGTGCTTGTGCTTGCCATTATCTACTTCTGGGCGAAAGGGGTGTTCACATGGCCGCGCAAAGTCTCCTAGCGCAGAAACCCGACGTCGTCATCGCCGACCCGATCATCAACATCGGGCCGGCCAAGCAGATCGTCGACCTCTGCCGCTCCATGTCCCTGTGGCCCATGACCTTTGGTCTGGCCTGCTGCGCCATTGAGATGATGTCTGTCGGCATGGCCAGGTGGGACATCGCCCGGTTCGGCGCCGAGGTCTTCCGGCCCTCGCCGCGCCAGAGCGACATCATGATCGTGGCCGGCACCGTGACCAAGAAGATGGCCCCGGCCGTGGTCCGCCTCTACGAGCAGATGCCCGCCCCGCGCTGGGTCATCGCCATGGGCAACTGCGCCATCTCCGGCGGTCCCTTCAAGTTCAAGGGCCAGTACGGCATCATCGAGGGCGTGGACAACCTGATCCCCGTCGACGTGTTCGTGCCCGGCTGCCCGCCCCGGCCCGAGGCGCTCCTGGAAGGCCTGTTCAAGCTCCAGGAGAAGATCAGCGGCAAGCGTTTCTGGCCCAATCCCCCGGTGGACGGGCCCTTTGACGTGGAGGGCAAGTAGATGGAAGCGCTCTTCACCGGGCTCGGCGCCCTGTACCTGGCCAAATGCGACGCCGTGAGGACCGGGCAGGTCTTCCAGGCCTTCCTGCCGGCCAGCTCCGTGGTGCGCGCGGCCGAACGGCTGCTCAAGGCCGACTATTACATTGAAGACATCTGCGCAGTGGACTGCGCCGAGGGTTTTGTCGTGGTCTACCACTTCGACCACTTCGAGGCCCCCGGACGCCTGACCCTGCGGGTGCTGGCGCCCCACGACGCGCCCGTGCTGCCCTCCATCGCCGGCATCTTTGACGGTGCGGAATGGCACGAGCGCGAGACCAGGGACTTCCACGGCGTGCTCTTCACGGGCAACCCGAACTTCATTCCCCTGTTGATCGATCCCGACATGGCCGACTGCTTCCCCCTGCGCAAGGAGGAGAAGGCCCGGTCCAAGGCCAAGGACATGCTGGAGGCGGGCGAGGTCATCTTCTGCCACCCGTCCTTCACCCTCATGACGCCCGAGGCGCCAGCCGAGGTCAAAGAGTCCAGCGGCGACCAGCCGGCCACGGCATAAACCAGGACAGCGGCACGCCTATGACAACCTATCAAAACAACGATCACCTGGCGGGCGATTTCTACACCCAGAATTTCGCCAAGACGGCTGGCGAGGGCAACCTCATCCTGAACCTCGGGCCGCAGCACCCGTCCACCCACGGCGTCTTGCGCGTGGTGGTGGAGCTCGACGGCGAATACATCATGCGCGCGGAGCCGATCCTGGGCTACCTGCACCGCATGCACGAGAAGATGGCCGAGGTGAAGACCGCGGCGCAGTTCATCCCCAACATGGGCCGGGTGGACTACGGCCATGCGCTCGGCTGGAACTGGGCCTTTGTGGGCGCGGTGGAGAAGGTCGGGGGCATCGAGGTCCCGGAGCGGGCCGAGTACATCCGCGTCATCACCTGCGAGCTCAACCGCATCGCCTCGCACCTCTTGTGGTGGGGCGCGTATCTGCTGGACCTCGGGGCCTTCACGCCCATCATGTACGCCTTTGACGACCGCGAAAAAATCCTGGACATCCTGCAGGAGCCCACCGGCTCGCGGCTGACCTACAGCTACTACCGCATCGGCGGCGTGGCCCAGGACTTAAGCGCGGACTGCATTCGCCTGATCCAGGAGTTCATCCCCCGGTTCCGCGCGCGCCTGCCCATGTACAAGGATCTGGTCTCGGACAACATCATCCTGCGCAAGCGCATCGAGAACATCGGCGTCATCGAGCAGGAAACCTGCCGCCGCTTCGGGGCCACCGGCCCGGTGGCCAGGGGTTCCGGCATCGACTACGACCTGCGCCGCAACGAGCCCTATTCGGTCTATCCCAAGCTGGACTTCGTGGTCCCCACCTCGGACCTCAAGTGCGCGCGCGGCCGCTACGACGTGCGCATGATCGAGATGGAGCAGAGCCTGCGCATCATCGAGCAGGCCCTGGAGATGATGCCCGAGGGCGAGGTGCTGGTGAAGGGCGCGCCCAAGCCTTCGTGGAAGGTGCCCAAGGGCGAGGGCTACTTCGCGGTCGAGGGCGCGCGCGGCAAGATCGGCGTGTACGTGGTGTCCGACGGCGGGAAGAACATCTACCGCACCAAGCTCCGCGCGCCGGGCTTCTGCAACTTGAGCCTCTTCGCCGAGGTCTCCCAGGGCACCATCCTGGCCGACGCCGTGGCCATCCTGGGCAGCCTTGACCTGATCATCCCGGAAATCGACAGGTAGGAGAAGTAATGAGCGCCATACCTGCAGAATTATTGCATATCATCATCGGCCTGGTGGCTGTGGCCGCCAGCGTGGGCCTCATCGGCCTGGTCATGGTCTGGGTGGAACGCAAGGTCGCGGGCCACATCCAGCGCCGGCCCGGCCCCTATGAGGTCGGCCCCAGCGGCGTGCTCCAGCCCCTGTGCGACGCGCTGAAGCTCGTGGGCAAGCAGCTGTTCATGCCCACCGGAGCGGACCCGATCCTGTTCTGGCTGGCCCCGGTGCTGGCCTTCCTGCCGGTGCTGCTGCTGTTCCTGCCCCTGCCCGTGGGCGAAGGCCTCCAGGCCCTGGACGTCAACCTGGGCCTGCTCCTGATCCTGGCCTTCTCCGGGCTGGCGGTGCTCTCGGTGCTGCTGGCCGGCTGGGCCTCCAACAACAAGTACGGCCTGCTCGGCGCGGCGCGCGCCGTGGCCCAGTCCGTGGCCTACGAGATCCCGCTTTTGCTGTCCGTGCTGGCCGTGGCCTTCGTGGCCGGCAGCCTGGATCTGGCCCAGGTGGTCAAGGGACAGGGCACCTGGCCCTGGAACTGGAACATCATGACCCAGCCCCTGGCCTTCCTCATCTACTTCGTCAGCGCCCTGGGCGAGACCAACCGCGCCCCCTTTGACCTGCCCGAGGCCGAAAGCGAGCTCACCGCCGGGTTCCACACGGAATATTCGGGCATGGGCTTCGGCCTCTTCTTCCTGGCGGAATACGCCAACATGGTCGTGGTCTGCTCCGTGGCCACGGCGCTGTTCCTGGGTGGCTGGCACGGGCCGGTGCTGCCTGGGCCGGTGTGGTTCGTGCTCAAGGTTTCGGCCCTCATGCTGCTCATGGTCTTCGCCCGCTGGACGTATCCCCGCGTGCGCTTCGACCAGCTCCTGGTGATCAACTGGAAGTGGCTCTTGCCCCTGGCCGTGGCCAACCTGCTGCTGACGGCCTTCTTCGTGAAGCTGACCCAGCTCTCCTAAGACGGTGGTGTAAAGGTTATGATAAAAGAAGCCCTGACTACCATGTCCGACCTGTGGAGCCTGATGGTCGGCCTGCGGGTGACCAAGACGTACTTCCTGGACCCCCAGGTCACGGTGCGCTACCCCTGGAAGGCGGTGTCCAACATCGGCTCCTTCAAGGGGCACCTGGAGCTGGTGGGCGCGAAAACGCCCGGCAAGGCCAAGTGCATCTCCTGCGGCATGTGCGCCCTGGCCTGCCCGAGCAACTGCCTGACCGTGGTCAAGCGCAAGGCCCCCAAGCCCACTCCCGAAGAGGAGCAGGCCCTGGCCGAGGCCAAGGCCAAGGGCGAGAAGCCCAAGGACAAGGCCCCCAAGGATCCGGAAAAGTTTCTGTACGACTACACCCTGTGCAGCCTGTGCGGCACCTGCATGGAGAACTGCCCGGTGGGCGCGCTGTCGTTCACCGGGAGCGCCTACCTTGCGGGCTACAGCCGCAACGATTTCCACTTCGACCTGGTGCAGGTTTTGAAGAACCAGGCCGGACTTGAGGGCGTGGATCAATCCGCGGCCCCCGAGGCCGGGCAGAGCGAGGCCTAGCATGGAAGACATGGCAAAAATTGCGTTCGGCTTCTATACGCTCATCATCCTGGGCGGGAGCATCCTGGCCGTCGGGGCCAAGAGCCTGGTCCGGGCCATGGTCGGACTCATCGCCACGCTGCTGGGCGTTGCGGGCATGTACATGCTCCTCAATGCCCAGTTCCTGGCCCTGATGCAGATCCTGATCTACGTGGGCGCGGTCTGCGTGCTCATCTTCTTCGCCATCATGCTCACCCGGGCCGATGCCGGGGGTGAGGAGGCCGAGAGCGCGCCCCTGCGCCAGAACCTCCTGGCCCTGACGGCCGTTTTGTCCGTGGGCGGAATCCTGGGCTGGCTGGTGATGACCAGGCCGCTGGTCACCACGGGCGTGCCCGTTGAGGTGTCCATCGAAAAGCTGGGTCTGGGTCTGCTTGGCCCCTACGGCCTGGCCTTCGAGCTGATCTCGGTGGTGCTTTTGGTGTCCATGGCCGGGGCTGTGCTCCTGGCCTGGGAGAGGAGGAACGGCAAATGAGCGCGCTTACGCTCTATCAATTGGTGGCCCTGATCCTGCTCATGGCGGGGCTTTTTGGAATCTCCCAGCGCAGGAGCCTGGTGGGCATGCTCATCAGCGTGGAGCTCATGCTCAACGGTGCGGGACTCAGCATCGTGGCGGCCAGCCAGCTTACCCCGGCCAACGCCATGATGGGGCAGCTGGGCACGCTCTTCGTCATGGGTCTTGCGGCGGCGGAGGCGACCCTGGTCCTGGCCATCATCGTGGTGGTCGCCAGACGTTTCGGCACCACCAAAACCAGTGTCGTTTCGACTCTGAAGGGATAGCGCCATGACCGGGATCATTGAAAGCGCACGCGTGCTCCTGCCCATCGCGATCACCCTGGTGGCGCCGCTGTTCATCTGGCTCTACCGGAATGATCAGAACAAGCGCGAGGGCGTCTCCTTCGCCGCCGGCGGGCTCACCTTCCTCTCCGTCTTGTCCCTGGCGCCGCAGGTGCTGGCGGGCAACATCTGGAAGTACACCCTGTTCAACATCATGCCCGGCATCACGGTGACCTTCTGCGCCGACGGGCTTTCGCTCATCTTCGCCATTGTGGCCTCATTCCTCTGGATGCTCGCCACCAGCTACAACATCGGCTACATGCGCAGCCTGGATGAGCATGCCCAGACGCGCTACTATATCTGCTTCGCCATCGCCATCTTCGGCGCCGTGGGCGTGGCGCTCTCAGCCAACGTGTTCACGCTGTACCTCTTCTACGAGATCATCACCGTGTTCACCTACCCGCTGGTCGCCCACCACCAGGACGAGACGAGCTTCAGCGGCGCGCGCAAGTACATCGTCTACCTCATGGGCACCTCGAAGCTGTTCCTCTTGCCCGCCATGGTCATGACCTACGTGCTGCTCGGCACGCTGGACTTCCACCTGGGCGACGTGGTCAAGGGCATGTTCCCGCCCGAGGTGGTCGCAGCCCACCCCCTGGCCGTGACCATCACCTACGTGCTGTACATCATGGGCATCGGCAAGGCCGCGCTCATGCCCTTCCACAACTGGCTGCCTTCGGCCATGGTCGCGCCCACGCCGGTGTCTGCGTTGCTGCACGCGGTGGCGGTCGTGAAGGCCGGCGTGTTCTGCGTCTGCCGCATCATGCTCTCCGGCTTCGGCGTGGAGGTCCTGGACAAGCTGGGCCTGGGCATTCCCACGGCCATGGTGGCGGCCTTCACGCTCACGGTGGCGAGCTTCATCGCCCTGACCAAGGACGACCTGAAGGCGCGGCTGGCCTACTCCACGGTGGCCCAGCTCTCCTATGTCGTGGCCGGCGTGGCCCTGCTCACGCCCATGGCGGTGCAGGGCGGCATGGCCCACATCGCGCACCACGCCTTCTCCAAGATCACGCTGTTCTTCGCGGCCGGCGCCATCTACGTGGCCACGCACCTGAAGCAGATCAGCAAGATGGACGGCCTGGGGCGCAAGATGCCCTGGACCTTCGGGGCCTTCTCCATCGCCGCCCTGTCCATGATCGGCATGCCGCCGGTCTGCGGCTTTGTCAGCAAATGGTACATCGTCAACGGAGCGCTGCAGGCCGGACAGCTCGGCATCTTCCTGGCCTTCATGCTCTCCACGATCCTGAACGCGGGCTACTTCCTGCCGGTGATCTACCGGGCCTTCTTCAAGGAGCCGCTGCCTGATCCGCACTTCCATCATTACAAGGAAGCGCCGCTGACCATGGTGATCCCGCTGTGCGCCACCGGTGCCATCTCCGTGATCCTGGGCCTGTATCCGGCCCTGTTCATGGATTTCGTCAGAATCTTTGGCAAGTTCTAGGGGGCCAGATATGAGCTTGTTCGGGATGTTGTTAAATGAACTGCGGGCCAGGCGGGGCGTCTTCGGCGTCCTGTTCTTCCTGGGCCTTGCGGGCTTGGTTGGGGCCAATGTGTTCATCCGTCCGCACGATCCGGAGTTCGTCTACGACGCCTACGCCGGGTTCTGGGCCGTGTTCGGCCTGGTCGTGGGCCTGGGCCTGGTCATCGTCATGAAAAAGATCGTTCAGCCCATGATCAGCCGTGGAGATGACTACTATGAGCGCAATAACTAGCTCCTTCGTCCACCCGAGCGTGGGCTTTTTCGCCCTGGCGCTGGTCTTGCCGTTTTTGAGCGGCAAGGGCTGGAAATGGGCCCTGCTCATTCCGCCGATCATCGCCGTCTGGAGCGTCATGACCGTGGCCCCCGGGCACTACGGCGAGCTCCAGTACCTGGGCCAGACCCTGCAGTTCGGACGGGTCGACAAGCTCTCGCTGATCTTCGCCCAGGTCTTCGCCGTCATGAGCCTCATCGGCATGGTCTACGCCATGCACGTGGAGGACAAGCTCCAGCACATCATGGCCTGCGTCTACGTGGGCGGCGCCTTTGGCTGCACCTTCGCGGCGGACTTCCTGACGCTGTTCATCTT
The DNA here is from genome assembly GCA_964645095.1 of uncultured Desulfocurvus sp. Classification (GTDB taxonomy): domain Bacteria; phylum Desulfobacterota; class Desulfovibrionia; order Desulfovibrionales; family Desulfovibrionaceae; genus Humidesulfovibrio. Next base: position 9,316 of record CAZXZF010000077.1, read on the forward strand.
CTGGGAGTTCATGAGCATCGGCTCGACCTTCCTGATCTGGCTGGCGAGAAACCCGATCTCGACCAAGGCGGGCTTCCGCTACTTCATGTACCACACCATCGGCGGGCTGTTCCTCCTGATCGGCCTGCTGCTGCGCTACAAGGCCGTGGGCAACTTCAGCTTCGACGCCGTGTCGCCCGCGCACATGATGACCTATGACTGGATGATCCTGCTCGGCTTCTGCGTCAACGCGGCGGTGGTGCCCATGCACGCCTGGCTGCCCGACGCCTACCCCGAAGGCACGGTCACCGGCTCGGTGTTCATGTGCGCCTTCACCACCAAGACCGCGGTCTACGTGCTCATGCGCGGCTTCGCCGGGGTGGAGCTTCTGGCCATCGCCGGAACCGTCATGTGCGTCTACGGCGTGCTCTACGCGTGCATCGAGAACAACGCCCGGCGCATTTTGTCCTACCACATCGTTTCCCAGGTCGGCTACATGGTGGCCGGCATCGGCATCGGCACGGCCATGACGCTCAACGGCGCGGCGGCCCACGCCTACGCGCACATCCTGTACAAGGGCCTGCTGTTCATGGGCGCCGGCTGCCTGCTCTACGCCGCGGGCACCACCAAGCTCGACAAGCTGGGCGGCCTGGCCCACCGCCTGCCCTGGGTCATGGTCATGTACATGGTGGCGGCCCTTTCCATCTCGGGCATGCCGCTGTTCAACGGCTTCATCTCCAAGACCATGACCATCCTCGGCGCGGCCGAGGCGCACCGCACCTGGCTGGCCATCGGCATGGAGGTGGCCGCGGTCGGCACCTTCCTCTCTGTGGGCATCAAGCTGCCGTACTTCGCCTTCTGGGCCAAGCCCGCCAACGACAAGATGGAACTCAAGCCCATCCCGGTGAACATGTACGTGGGCATGGCCATGGGCGCGGTTTTGTGCATCGCCCAGGGCCTGTACCCGGACATGCTGTACCGCTACCTGCCCTTTGAGATGGAGCATGTGTACCATCCCTGGACCGTGTGGCACGTGCTGCAGTCGCTGATGATCCTTGGATTCTCCGGGCTGGCCTTCTATCTCACGCGGGACATCATCACCCCGCACGCCAAGACCAACCTGGACTTCGACTTCTT
>CAZXZF010000078.1:0-10351 GCA_964645095.1 uncultured Desulfocurvus sp.
GGGTCGCCTTGCGGCGTGCCGCGCTCGTGCTACCCTGCGGGTAGCGATGGTTGGCAGAAGGAAGCTAGTGTGACGTTCGTTTAATAGCGCGTCCTATTTGTTATGGGAAATTACAACAATTACGTTGTATTGCCCACGGCAAATGAACCCTGCTGTTTTGCGAACGCCACACTAGGCGGAAGGAATCTAGGCGGAAGGAAACAAGGAAGGCTGGGATATGCTGGAAATTGGCTCGCGATCATATCGACGGCCCATTGGAACAAATTTTCCTGAGACACTCCAGGGGGGGCTCCCAAGGTGAACTAGGCATGCTAATCGGCTCCTGCCTTTCTCCGAGAACCCAAGCAAAGGAGCTGCCATGCCGATCGTTTATGTCCTCACTACCCTTTCCAGCAGCATCGTCCTCCCCGGCTTATCGCGGCGCACCGGGGAGCCGTGCCGCATCGTTTCGACCCGGCAGTTGATCCTCGCCTGCGACCATGCTGAGGCAATCAGCCTTTTTGGCTGCCTCGACCCGCGTGGCGAAGTATTCCGTGTCGCAGTGCGCGACATCGTGGGCGTCCAGCGGCGCCTGATTGACTATGCTGAGGAACTCCCCCCGGACGCACGAGTTGTCCAGACTTTGGAAACTTTGGCACCGGCATCGTTCAACTACGACGGTGGCGCAACGCCTTACACTTACTGTTCTCTTGGCACGCAGGACTCGGTCGAGCTCATCGGTGCCTGGCCTTCGCAGGACGGAGGTATCACCGCGCAGATGATTCCGATTTGCGGCATGCTCATCCCTGCTTTTGACCCGCTCATCCCTCCGTTTCGCCAAGTAGGGCACTTGTGGCCGCATGGTGATTTCGCAAGGCCTGCCGGATCGGAAATCGTGTCGTTCGTCAAGGCGCCGGGGGTGTTATTAGCGGCCAAGTACCCGCTGGAGTTGGCAGCGCGCGTCATCGTGCGCAACGTGAACACATGGGGCGAAGCGTGGGTGCCAGGCGACATTTCGGAGGAGGCAAAAGAGGTTGCCGCAGACATCACTCGGCAGTTCAAGCCGCGTCGACATACCCCCCTGACACAGGACATGCTGCGCAGCGCTCTTGATCGGCTGCCATTGGAGGACATGGGGGATTATCGACATGACTACGCACCGACGCGCCTGACTGGAAGGACGATTTGGCACAACGGGCACACGCGTTCAGGCATATGCGTTTCGCCGGACGGCGATGATGTGAACAAGCTTTTCGTAACCGTGTACACAAGTCGTCGGATGAGAAAATACTGTAGCGTCAAACCTGACGTGAGGTGATAGCATCTGTTTCGGGTACTGGGAGTCCATGCCCAAGGACGGGCGAGAGGGAAGTCGGCCACCGCCTTGCCTGTGACCAAAGAGCCCCCCTCTTCCCGTAGCTTATGATTATCTACTCAGGCGCTTGTCTTTTTCCGGCGGAATGTAGCCATCACCATGATGTGGAGTAGCCCCTATATGGACCCGCCCCGGAGTCAACGACTTTGTGGTGAAGAAAGTCAGATGCTGCCATATATCCGGCCTCTGGCTCATGGGCCTGGCCCTGATGGGAATCCGCGCTTCTGATCCTCATTGCTTCGTCGGCCTTTGGCTACGTCTCCCTGCTTAAGGTTTAGGTGTTTCCTTTGTAGGGCTTTCAAGTGGGGCGGGTCCATCCCATTATTTCGACCGGACACCACGCAAAGCATAGGAGATAGGTCTAACACTATGTCCAGACCTAGTGCTAACGGGGAAACAGTGGTTGAGGTGCTGACCACTGTCAACCGTCGACGTTGGACACTCAGTCGAATGGCTCTCGGACAACAACTCCTGCTACACGGCCAAGGAAACGGTGGCGTTCGTGTCCATGCTTGGACTGCTCTTGCGATTCACGCCGTTGCGCAGTTGTCGGCACCGGTGGTAAATGGACCCACTCACCGGTCGAAATCTGACCCACCCTGTTCTAACCATGGGGCTCGGAGGAGCCGCCATGCTGACAGGGGAAGAGGCCATGGAGATACGGGTTTTGAGGCGTCAGGGGATGAGCATCCGCTCGTCATCAACCGCAGGGTGTCCGGTTAGCAGAAGCAACGTCGCTGCGCCTCGCTGGTTCATCAGAACCTAGGAGCATGTTGCAGCCAGAATTCTTTTGGGACAGCCACGCCGTTCGGCTGTTTGGCACATCAGAAATTGTCAGTTGCCGCGTTTCGCAAACAGGAGAGGCGCCCCATCGGGGCGCCTCTCCTGTTTGGATAGGATTCGCAGCATCTCCTCTTTCAGTCTTGGACTAGTCATCAGAGCTGCAAAGGAATTTCAAATATGCGGAGACGATCGGGCTGGCGTAGCCTATGGATGAAGCTGGATGCGCCGCAGCGCGCATCATGTCAGCGGAACGCCCCGCTGATGGGTGTATTCAAAGAGTTGTGTGTTCGTATTAACTTGTATGATATCGATGTGTTGCGCTGTGAATATATTGACAAGCCCCACCGATAAAGGTATTTTTCAGGAGATTTTAAGTCCCTTGCGTCTACCAGTTTCGCCACCCGGGCAGCCGCGTATTCCCTACATGCTTGGCCGGGGCAGCGTCAACGCGTGAACGCGGGGAATCTGTCTGCAACGCCCCGAACTGGCGCAGATAGTTGGCGTAGAGCCGGGGCGGCAGGGGGGAGAAGCGGTCGAAGCCGGCCACCCATCCCAGCCCCGGCACCAGCGCCCGCACGACCGGGATGCCCAGGTCCGAGGGGATCAGGTCCGCGTGGCTGGGCGGATAGCCGCTTTACGCCAGCGTCTCCTCCTGCACCATGAGATCGCCCTCGGCGCTGCCGACGGAGTGGTCGGGCAGGTCCTCCAGCACGCGCACCGGGAGATTCTCGGGCACGGGCAGGGTGAGCGGGCCGGGGTGGGCGGCGAAGCAGCCAACGCCGGAGAGGGCGTCCATGAGGCGGAGTTCGCAGCGCATGGGGCTCCTGGGGCAATGCGGACTGAAATGGACGGGCTATGCCGCCAAGGCTGGCGGACCCCAGGCCAATTGCAGGCCAAGTTCAAGGCGGAGCGGGGAAAGGCTAGGGCGCGTGGCTGGGGTCCTGCGGAAAGGGCCAGGCCTCCACGCGGTTGCGGCCGAACTGCTTGGCCCGGTACAGGGCCTTGTCGGCCTTCTCGATCATGTCCTCGAGGATGTTGGCCCCGAACTCCGGTTCCATGCTGTACTCGGCCACGCCGATGCTCACGGTGTTGTTCAGAATGCCCGTGCGCACGTTGAGCGGGGACTCGGCCACGGTGGCGCGGATGCGCTCGGCCAGGGTGCATGCCTCTTCAAGGCTGGCGTTGGGCGCCAGGACCACGAACTCCTCGCCGCCGTAGCGCGCGGCCAGGTCCGAATCGCGGGTGGCCGCAGCGATGCACCCGGCGATGTGGATGAGGTAGCGGTCGCCCACGGGATGGCCGTGCTCGTCGTTGACCAGCTTGAAGTGGTCGATGTCGATCATCAGGCAGGAGCAGGGCTTGTTCGCGCGGATGGCCATGTTGATGATGCGGTAGCCCTCGGCCAGGAGGTGCCTGCGGTTGCAGATTCCGGTGAGCTGGTCCGTGCGCGAGGTGGCCTGGATGGTTTCCACGTGCCGACGCACGGTGTCGGACATGCGGTTGAAGGCCCCCACGAGGTGCACCATCTCTTCCGGCGCGCCGGGGTGCCTTGAGAGGTCGATGGTGTGTCCGTATTCGCCGGTTTCGACCTTTTCCGCGCCCTCCAGCAGGAGCCTGAGCGGGCCGAGCAGCGCGCGCACGATGGCGTGGCCCAGCACGGCGGAGGCGATCACGGGCAGGCCCAGGCTGGCCAGGAGCAGGAGATCCATGCGGCTGTTGTGGAAGATGTCGGCGTCGGTGTAGAAGAGCAGCAGCCCGGCAGGGATGGCGGGCAGGAGGAGCAAGAGCAGGCTGTACAGGCGCAACAGGTTGAGCAGCCCCAGTCGGCCGGGGTGCAGGCGGGAGACAATGCTCTGTTGGGCCACGGGGTGCTCCTGGCGCAGGGGCTGCTGTCGACTCTTAAGAGTTCAACATTAGGGCCTGTCTCTAAAAGCGTCTTTTGCCCCCTGGTCGTCGTCGTGAGCCGATTTGTGCCCAGGGCTGTACCGCATGAGTACACTCCCTGGCCCCAAAATAGGCTCTCTCCTCGCCAGGGAACAAAATCCACCTTTTGGAAACAGACCCTAGCGCCAAGGGCACAGTTGCGCAAGACCTGGGGCGGAAAACGGCCGGGGTCACTCGTCCGCAGTCTCGCTACGGCGCGACTTGTACTCGCGCAGGCGCTGGCGCAGGAGCGCGGCGGCCTCCTCGGCCTTGCCGCCCTGGGCGGTGTAGGGCACGGCCTCGCCCGAGGCGGTGGTCATGGTCAGCACCTTGCCTGCGAGCTCCACGCTGCTGATGTCGCTGAAGTAGACGTCTCGCGTTCCGGCGTCCTCGGTCTGGTAACCAACCTTGAAGTAGCTTTTGAGCGGAAACATGCGGCCCTTGCGCGTGGCGATGACCACGAAGTCCGTCCTGGGGGCCATCATGCTGTAGGCGATGTCCGTCTTGAGATCCTTCAGCCGCCAATGGTCCAGGGAGCCGGAGAACTCGACGTGGCTGAAGTGCGCTCTGGCCTTGTCGATGCCGCAGGCGCGCAGGCAGTCGGCCTCCAGGAGTTCCTGCACGTCCTCCTGGAAGGCCTGGTGGTTCAGCCGGATGTAGCCCGCGCCGAGGACGTCCAGGCCAAAGGGCAGGAGCAGGTACAGAAAGCCGTGCAGGCCGCCGGAGAAGATGGTGATCAGGGCCAGGGTCAAGAGGTAGGCCAGGACCTTGATGGACAGGTTCGAGCTGTAGAGGATGAGAATGCCTTCGCGCCAGTCCATGTGCGTAGGTAGGCAATGCGCCAGCAAAAAGCAAGGGCGGCCGGAAGGGGCCCAGGGCCGCCCCCCCCCGCAGCGCTAAAAAAAGGCCGGACGCACGTGGACGTCCGGCCCGTTCGGCGGGCGGGGCTGTTCTGCGGCCTAGCCGCCGCTCTTCATCTTCTCGATGAGCGCGCGCAGGCTCCCGGCCTGGGTCGCCAGGTCGCCCACGGCCTGGGCCGACTGGTTCATGGCGCTGGCGGTCTCGCTGGAGATGCGGTTGATGTCCTCGATGCTGCGGTTGATCTCTTCGCTGGCGGCGGACTGCTCCTCGCTGGCGGCGGCGATGCTGCGCACCTGGTCGGTGGAGACCTCCACCAGGTGGACGATCTCCTGCAAGGCCTCGCCGCTTTTGTTGGCCAGGTCGGTGGCCTGTTCGACGGTGGTCACCGCGCGCTCCACGTTCTCCAGGTTTTTCCTGGTGCCGTGCTGGATGCCGCTGATGGCGTCCCCCACCTCCTTGGTGGCGGTCTGGGTCTTCTCGGCCAGCTTGCGCACCTCGTCGGCGACGACAGCGAAGCCGCGCCCGGCGTCGCCCGCGCGGGCGGCCTCAATGGCGGCGTTCAGCGCCAGCAGGTTGGTCTGGTCGGCGATGTCGGAAATGACGTTCATGATTTGGCCGATGCCCTCGGCCTGCTTGCCCAGAACGCCCATGTCCTCCTTCATGGCCAGGGACACGGCCTGCATGGTCTTGATGCCGGCCACCACCTGGGCCACGATCTTGGCGCCCTCCATGGCCTTGTTGCGGGCGTCGCTGGAGGAATCCGAGGCCTGGGAGGCGTTCTTGGCCACCTCCAGCACCGTGGCGTTCATCTCTTCCATGGCGGTGGCGGTTTCGCCCACGCGGCCTGACTGCACCTCGGTGCCCCGGCTGGACTGCTCGATCTGGGCGGAGAGTTCTTCACTGGCGGAGCTGATGACCTCCACGACCTTTTCCAGCTGCGTGGCTGCGGCCATCATGCCCTCGGCCTTGGCGCGCTCGGCCAGGGCCTTGGCCGCGGTGGCCTCGTCCGTGGCGATCCCGGCCAGGCGGGCCTGCTCGGCTGCCTCGGCGGTTTTCTGGTCGGCCTCGGCGATTTTGGCCTTCATGGTCTTCACCATGTCCTGCATGACGGCGTAGACACCGCCGCGCTCCTGCTGCTGGCGGAAGGCCACGTCCAGGTCGCCCCCGGCGATCTTGCCCGCCACCTCGCCCAGGTAGCCGGGGTCCTCGCCCAACTGGCCGGAGACGTTGGCGGTGATGATGAACCCCAGGCCGATGGAGGCCACAAAGCCCAGGCCCATGAGGACGTACATGAGCAGGGAGGCGGAGCCGGCGTCCTTGCTGTTGCTCTGTGAGAGTATCTTGCCTTGGAGGGTCTTGGAATCCACGAGCTTGTCCAGGGCTTCCTGGTAGCGCTGGGCAATGGGCTTGCCCACGGTTATCTGCATCTCATGGGCCTGGTCGGACTTCCCGGCGCGCACAAGCTCCATCATCTTGTCCGTCACCGCGATATACTCTTTGCGCGCGACGCCGACCTCTTCAAGGATTTTGCGGCCTTCGTCAGTGATGATGGTTTTCCCGACCAGCTCAAGCTTCTGGCCTATGTTTTCACGCAGGGCCTTGATGGTCTCCAGCGTCGCCTGGCGCTCCTTCTCATCCGTGGCCGCGATGGCGTCGCGCAGGTTGATTCGTATGCGCTGGAAGGAGACCGCAGCATCTCCGATCTGATCCAGGGGCACGGTGATCTTCTCGTACAGCTTGGCGTCATTGGCGTCGAGCTTGTGGATCATGGTGATCCCGACATATCCGACCACCAGCGTGATCAGCGACCCCAGCAGGAAGCCGGACAAAAGCTTGGTGCGGAGTTTCAGGGCGCGGAGTGCATTCATGGGGGGGCTCCTTAAGCGGGAATTTCGTGCATAACGGTTTCAGATATCCCCACTGCTGGTTTTAAGTAAAGGCCACTCACAAATATTCATGATGGTGTTTGCAAAAGACCGCGCGCAAACCCCCCTCCTGGTGCCCGCCAGGGCAGCAGGGCACGGGGGCCAGCTGCTGGGACGGCCCGGCAGCTAGGGCAGCAACGGCAGCAGGGCCTGGGCCAGGGCCTCGGCCAGGATGCGCGCGCCGGTGGCGCTGGGGTGCACGCCGTCGGCCTGGAAATGGCTGGCCTGGCCCGGCAGGGGTTCGCCCAGGGGGTCCAGGATGTGCGCCATGAGCGGCAGGCCATGGCGCTCGGCCAGGGCCTGGTGCAGCTGGTTGAAGCGCTTGACGTAGTCGGCGTTGAAGAGCGGCGGGGCCAGGGGGATCATCCCGGCCAGCATGGGGTCGTCGGCATAGCGCGAGAAGAGGTCCTCGCGGGTGCGCCAGCCGGCGATGAATACGGACACACCAGCGCCGAGCAGGCCGTGGACCATGTCCGAGAGGGCCTTTTCGGTCTCCTCCACGGGCACGCCCTGGTAGCAGTCGTTGGCGCCGAATTCCAGGATGGCCGCCTGGGGCTTGGCCTCCAGCACCTCGGGCAGGCGCAGCAGGCCCTCCGGGGCGGTCTCCCCGGCAACGCCGAAGTTGAGCACCCGGGCGTTCTTCCCGGCGCGGATGAGGGCGGCCTCAAGCTGCGCGGGCAGCCCGTCGGAGGGGTTCAGGCCCCAGCCTTCCACGAGGCTGTCGCCGTAGGCGGCGATGGTGATGCGCTCGGGGCTCATGGCTGGCCCTGGCCGATCCAGTCGCGCATGGTGCGCGTCTCCTCGGTCCACTTCGCCGTAGCCAGGCGCAGGCCCAGGAACTCCCGGTACACGCCGTCGAGGAGCTCCAGGCACTGCTCGATGAGGAAGAGCTTTTCCAGCACGCGGGCGTCCGGGTCGACGTCTTCGCGGTCGTTGGTCTCGATCTTCGGGGTCTTGAGCCCGGAGAGCGAGAAGTCGTTGTCCTTCAGCGTCACCTGCCAGGCCTCGGGGTCGCGTTCAAAGCGGAGTTGCGCCCGGCTGACCTTCTTGCCCGAGCGCAGGCCGCTTCTGGCCTCGGTGAGCTCGCCGCTGGGGCTCTTGACCACGGCGGATTCCAGGCCCTCGCCGTCGCCGCCCTGGACGCTCAGGCGCTCTTCCATGCGCAAGGAGAACTCGCGCCCGTCCTTGTCCTTGAACACGCCGCGCCGGGCCTCGGTGACGTGCCACAGCCAGGTCAGGAAATCCTGGCCCAGGATGGTGTTTTCGCGTTCTGCCAGTGCAAGGTCCATGGATGTGCTCCCGGTCTAGACGAAGGTGGAGGGTTCAAGGGCTTCCAGGCGCGCGATGGCGGCGTCTCCGCCGAGCATGCTCGCGGCCAGGAAGAAGGGCGTGAGCGGCTCCAGGTTGAGCCCGAAGCTCAGGTTGAAGTGGTCCTCGAACAGGGCCTTGGCCTTGGCGTTGGTGCTGACGAAGAGCACGCGCCCGGTCTGCATGCTCCACACGGCGTCGAACACGGCGGGCACGGGCAGGCTGCGCGCGCGCAGGCGCAGCATGACCATCTCGCGGATCTCGCGGCGGCGGTCCTTGGAGATGAAGGACTTGCCCTCGGCCTTGGCCTGCTCCAGCTCTCCGGCCAGGGCGATCATGCAGTGCTTCTTGAACACCGCGGGCGGGATGCGCCGGGTGTCCAGGCGCAGGGAAAAGCAGAGGTAGTGGCCCTTTTCCGGCGGGGACTCGGCCCAGTCCATGTCCAGCATGTTGTCGATGTTGCACCAGCCGAAGCTGCGCTCGTCGGTGGTGGCGTCGATGTCGCGGAAGGCGTTGTCCTTCAGGCGTTTCGGGGCCTCCCGCCAGAGGGAGTCGGGGATGGCTTCGACCACCCGGTAGCGGGTCAGGCCGAGGCTTGAGGAAAGTATCGGCACTGGGGCCTCCTTGGAAGTTCGGTGCAGGTCAAGGGCATGGGGGTACCGGGAAACAGGGCCGCTGTCCAGACGCTGTGTTGGCGTTGGTGGCCGGGGCCTTGCGGAGCGGGTCTTGCCAAGGCCCGTCCGGGCGCATACCCTGTGCCGAACATGAACGGCACCGGAGGGACCCCCATGAGCAAAAGCGCCGCCAGCGACCTGGCTGATTTTCTGGAGCAGCGGGCCAGGGCCGTGCGGGCCATCGAGACCGAGGCCGAGGCCATCATCCACGGCCAGGGCGACCAGGCCGGGTACGTGGCCAAGATGCGCCAAAAGGCCACGTTGCTGGAAGCTTTGGCCGCAGATGCCCAGACCCTGGTGTCGGCCCTTGAGCCGGCTCTGGCCAAGGCCGCAGGGGCGCGCCTGGAGCGGTTCTCCCAGAGCGCGGCCAGTTCCCTTGGCGTGGGCAGCCCCTTTTTCATGTCCGCGCTGCTGTATCCGGACGAGCACAAGCCTGGCCAGCCCAACGACCTGGAGCGCTACGTGGACGAGGTGCGTGGTTGGGGCTAGGGCCTCGCAGGCGCCTGGCTGGCAGTCGATGAAATCGGCAGGCGGCTAGTAGACCAGGGTGTCCAGGCGGACCCTGTGCTGGGCGTTGGCCTTGCGCCGGGTGAAGCGCGCCAGGCCGTGGCCGAAGCTGGCCTGGAAGCAGAGCCGCCACTGTCCGCCGGACCCGAACCCGCTGATGATCTCCGTCTCCATGCCCGCCCGGATGAGCACGTCCACCTCGTCGGCCTGGGCCTTGGCCAACTCGTCCAGGATGGCTGGCACCAGCCCGCAGCAGACCTCGCGCAGATCTATGACGGGGCGCAGATCGTCGGTTGGACGACCGGCTTCGGGGCGGTCGGCGTCGGCCGGGGTGTCCTGGGCGTCAAGGCTTGGCGGCATGCGGGTCTCTCCCTGAAAAGGCGCTGGGCGAATGTGTTGCCTCTTCCTGGCCCAAGACGGCGCACCCCGTCAAGCCTTCCCCTCCATTTCAGGAGCACGGCCTGGGCCGTCTGGTAGTAAGGCAGGGTGCGGCCATGCAAGGCGGTTTGCGCCTGTTGCCAGACGCGATCAGGGGTGTCTGCCGGACTCGTTTTGCCAAAGGAAAGGGGCGGACCTTCGGTCCGCCCCTGAATGCGCAATGCGAGGGGAAACAGTTCCGGCTAGTAGCCTCCGCCTCCGCCTCCGCCGCCGTGGCCGCCAGTCGCCCTGCTGATGCCCGCACTGGTGTCGGACGCCTTCTGTGCGGAAGCTGCGCCCTCGACGGCCGAGGCGGACACTGCGGAGGCCGGGCCGGTGAGGCCTGCGGAGAGGCCGCCCGGGGACTTGTCGCGGGCGTTCTTGGCCAGGCCGAAGTTCGGGTCCTCCTTCACGGCCAGGGCGAAGTAGTCCTTGGAGGCCTGGAAGTCGCCACGGTCCTGGGCGTCGAGGCCCAGCCCGTAGAAGCTCACGGCCTGGAAGCTGCGGGTGTGGTACTGGCCCAGCACCGCGCTCTCGGCGCCCTTGTCCAGCTTGATGTTGTTGACCTTGATGATGTTGGCCACGACCTGCTTCTGCAG
>CAZXZF010000079.1:0-9982 GCA_964645095.1 uncultured Desulfocurvus sp.
GTTCATGGCGCGCAGGTTGGCGTTCTCGCGCAGGATGACCTCGAAGCCCACGCTTCGAAGCGCGCCCGCCATGTCGCGGGCGTCGTTGGCGGGATTTTTCAGCGGGCTGGTCTTGTAGGCCCCGTTGCCGATGATGAGCGCCACGCGGCGCTCCTGCGCTGGGGCCGCCTGGGCTGGCGCAGACAGGCTCAGGACGAGGCAGACGACGGCGAACGGGGCGAACAGAGACAGGAATCTGCGCATGTAAGGCCTCCGGTGTCCCGCTCGAATATCAAACGCTCGAAAAATGGCAAGGCATCCAGGAGGTTCAGGGCAGGCCCCTCACTCCGCCGTGAGCCCGTAGCCCTTCAACTTCCGGTACAGCGAGCTGCGGTCCAGGCCCACGGCCTCGGCCAGCTTGGAAACGTTGCCGCCGAACTCCCTCAGCTTGGCCTCCAGGAAGCGCGCCTCAAAGGCCGCGCGCGCGGCCTTCAGGTCCAGGGGCCCGGCCTGGAAGGTGTCGGGAATTTCGGTGTCGGGGATGTCGTCGTCGCCAACAGGAGCCGAGGCCGCCGGAGTTGCGGCGGCAGGGGCCTGGGGCACGGCCAGAGTCGGCGCGATTTGCGTCGGCGCAGCCGTCACCGTGGCCTGGCTGGTGATGTCCGGCGGCAGGCGGTCCGGGGTGATCTCGCGCCCGCCCGCCAGGATGAGCATGCGCTCCACGAAGTTCTTGAGCTCGCGCACGTTGCCCGGCCAGGGGTAGGTCATGAGCACGGCCAGGGTCTCCGGGCTGAAGACCGCGCGCTTGCACCCGCCCCGGCGCGAGAGCGTCGTGACAAAGTCGTCGATGAGAAGCGCGATGTCCCCGGCGCGCTCGCGCAGGGGCGGCACGGTGAGCGGGAAGACCTTGAGCCGGTAGTACAGGTCCTCGCGAAAGTTCCCGCAGCGGATTTCGGCGGGCAGGTCCTTGTTGGTGGCGGCCAGCACGCGCACGTCCACGGTGATGGTCTTGCGCCCGCCCACGTGCTCGAAGCGCTGCTCCTGCAGGATGCGCAGGATCTTGGCCTGGGTCTTGAGGCTCATGTCGCCGATCTCGTCCAGGAACAGCGTGCCCTTGTGGGCCAGCTCGAACTTGCCGATCTGCGCCTTGTCCGCGCCGGTGAAGGCGCCCTTCTCGTGCCCGAAAAGCTCGCTCTCGATGAGCTCCTCGGGGATGGCCGCGCAGTTCACGGCCACAAAGGGCAGGTCCGCCCGGCGGCTCTGGGCGTGCAGCAGCCGCGCGGCGATCTCCTTGCCCGTGCCGTTCTCGCCGGTGATGAGCACCCAGGCGTCGGTGGGGGCCACCTGGGCAATCATCCCGCGCAGCTCGTCCATGGCCGGGGAGGCCCCGGTGAGGTGCACCTCGGCCTCGCCGAGGGAGTGGCGCAGGGCCAGGTTCTCCTGCTTCAGACGCGAGAACTCCAGGGCCTTGTGCGCTGCCAGCAGGACCTTCTCCAGGGACAGGGGCTTCTCGATGAAGTCAAAGGCCCCGCGCTTGATGGCCGCAACCGCGGTCTCAATGGTGCCGTGCCCGGAGATCATGACCACGGGCAGCTCGGGCCGGTCCTCGCGCAGGCGCGCCAGCACCTCCAGGCCGTCCAGGCCGGGCAGCCAGATGTCCAGGAACATGAGATCAAAGGCCTCGCCTGCGTCGAGGAGCTCAAGCCCGGCCTCGCCGGTCTCGGCCTCGGCCACGGCAAAGCCCTCGTCCTCCAGGATGCCCCTCAGGGAAAAGCGGATGCCGGACTCGTCGTCCACCACCAGGATGCGCCCGCGCTCACTCATCATTCCTCCGTTACTGCAACAACTTCTGGCGACACGTGCTCGGAGCGCAGGGAGAAGTCCGGGACAGGCCCGGGCGGACAGGGTTCCGGGCCGTCGAAGGTGAAGCCGCCGCCGTTCATGACCGCCAGGCAGGCGTCCACGCATCCGGAGTCGTAGATGCGCCCGCGCCCGGCCTTGATCTCCTCCAGGGCCCGGGACAGGCCCAGGGCGGCGCGGTAGGGCCGGTGCGAACTCATGGCCTCGACCACGTCGGCCACGGCCAGGATGCGCGCCTCCTGCGAGATCTCCGTGCCCTTGAGCCCGCCGGGATAGCCGGAGCCGTCCAGGCGTTCGTGGTGCTCCAGCACGCTGCGCGCCACGGGCCAGGGGAAAGTCACCTCGCGCAGGATCTCGAAGCCCACCTCGGAATGGCTCTTCATGATGCCCATCTCCATGTGCGAAAGGCGCGCAGGCTTGGACAGAATCTCCGCCGGCACGTAGACCTTGCCGATGTCGTGCAGGGTGCCCGCGACCTCCAGGCCCTCCAGGGTCTCCGGGGACAGGCCCAGATCCCGGCCGATGGCGCAGGCCAGCCGGGCCACGCGCTGCTGATGCCCGGCGGTGTAGGGGTCGCGCTTCTCGGCCATGCTGGCCAGGGCGCGCACGGTCTGGCGGAAGGCGGTGCGCAGGGCCTGCATGCTGCCCTGCAGCTCGGCCTCGGCCTCTTTTCGCAGGGCCACGTTGCGCAGCACCAGCACGCGGCCCCGGAAGTCGCCGCGCGGGCCGGTCACCGGCGAGACCGACAGCCCCACCGGCACCTCAAAACCAGCCGAGGTACGCAGCAGCATGTCCTCGCACAGGGGGTGCGCCGAACGCGGACAGCAGATCTCCTCCAGACCGGTGATGGGCAGACGGGTGTCCTGCTCCAGGATGGTGAACACGGCAGTCACTTCCAGGCCCAGGGCCTGCTCCGCCTCCACGCCCAGCATGACCTCAGCGGCGGGGTTCATGTAGGTCACGCGGCTCTCGGTGTCCGTGGCGACCACGGCCTCGGCCAGACTGCCCAGGGTGGTGGACAAAAGCTGCTCGCTCTCCTGCAACCGCGCCTCGGTGCGGGACTTGTACAGGGCGACCTCAATGGCCAGGGACAGCTCGTGGTCCTTGAAGGGCTTGGTGATGTAGCCGAAGGGGTCGGTGCGCTTGGCGCGCTCCAGGGTCTTCGCGTCGGTGGCGGCCGAAAGGTAGACCACCGGCAGATTGAAGCGCTCGCGCAGCTCCCGGGCGGTGTCGATGCCGTCCATGCCGCCGCTGTTCAGCATCACGTCCATGAGCACCAGGTCCGGCCTGGAAGCCTCGGCCAGGGCCAGGGCCTCCTGGCCCGTGCTCGCCCGCCCGATGACCTCGTAGCCCAGGCGCTTCAGGTTGGACTGGATGCCCAGGGCCACAATGGCCTCGTCCTCCACCACCAGAATTTTGCCCTTGTACATCGACACTCCCTTGAAATTCCGCGAGGTCTAAGGCCGGTCCAGCACAGCCGCAAGGGCCCCGGCCAGGCCGGGGTGCCTGAACCTGTAGCCTGCGGCCAAAAGCCTGGTGGGCTCCGCGCGCACGCCCGAGAGCAGCACCTCTTCGGCCATCTGCCCCAGCAGGAGCTTCAATGCGAAGCCCGGCGCAGGCAGAAAGGCCGGCCGCCGCAGGGCCCGGCCCAGGGCCCGGGCAAAAGCGCGCGAGTCCACGGCCTCGGGCGCGGCCAGGTTGAACGGACCGGCCAGGCCCGGGGTCTGGATCAGGAAGGCGATGGCCCCGGCCTCGTCGTCCAGGTGGATCCAGGGCAGCATCTGCCGCCCGGACCCCAGCGGCCCGCCCAGGCCCCAGCGGAAGGGCGGCAGCATCTGCGCCAGGGCCCCGCCCGGCCCCAGGACCATGCTCGTGCGCACGATGACCCGGCGCACGCCCAGGGCCTCCGCGCCTTCGGTGGAGGCCTCCCAGCGGCTGGCCACCTGGGCCAGGAAACCCGCGCCCGCCGGTGCGTCCTCGCCCACGCCCTCCGGCCCGCGCGGGCCGTAATAGCCCACGGCCGAGGCCTGCACCAGCACGGCCGGGGGGACCGCAGCCTGGCGCATGGCGTCCATGACCGCCGCGCCCGCGTCCAGGCGGCTTTCCAGGATGCGCCGCTTCTTGTCCGGGGTCCAGCGGCCGTCGGCGATGTTCTCGCCCGCCAGGTTCACGATGGCCGTCGCGGCGTCGATGTGCCGGGCAAACCCGATGCCGGTCACGCCGTCGAAGCCCACGGCCGTGATGCCCGGACCGAGCGCGGCGGCGGCCTTGTCCGGTCGGCGCGAGGGCACGATGACGGCATGGCCCTGCCCGGCGAGAAGCCGCGCGAGCGCCCTGCCGATGAACCCAGTGCCGCCGAGAATGATGATCCGCATGGTCTGTTGGATACGCGCAAACAAGACCGAGGGCAAGCCGCCAGCCCGCGCCGGGGCGCCTTCCAGCCATTAGACAGCCGGACAATTATGCCGTACAAGGGCTCTCGCCCTGATATGGGACAAATCCTCAGAACGCGGCCCGGACAGCCTCCGGCCCGCACGTGCGAGACCATGACCGACACCAACCTCATCAGAAATTTCAGCATCATAGCGCATATCGACCACGGCAAATCAACCCTGGCCGACCGCATCCTGGAGATCACCGGGGTGGTTTCCGCGCGCGACCAGAAGGCCCAGTACCTGGACAAGATGGACCTGGAGCGCGAGCGCGGCATCACCATCAAGGCCCAGACCGTGCGCATCCCCTACACCGCCAAGGACGGCAGAAAGTACATCCTGAACCTCATCGACACGCCCGGCCACGTGGACTTCTCCTACGAGGTCTCGCGCTCGCTGGCCGCCTGCGAGGGCGCGCTGCTCGTGGTCGATGCCTCCCAGGGCGTGGAGGCCCAGACCCTGGCCAACGTCTACCTGGCGCTGGACAACGACCTTGAGGTCGTGCCGGTGCTGAACAAGATCGACCTGCCCAGCGCCGAACCCGAGCGCGTGTCCCGCGAGATCGAAGAGGTCATCGGGCTGGACTGCACGGACCCGGCGCTCGTCAGCGCGAAATCCGGCCTGGGCGTGGCCGACTTGATCGAGCGCATCATCACGCACCTGCCGCCTCCAAAAGGTGACGCCGAAGCACCCTTGAAAGCGCTGATCTTCGACTCCTGGTACGACACGTACCTGGGCGTGGTGGTGCTCTTCCGCGTGCTCGACGGCAGCATCAAGAAGGGCGAGAAAATCCGCATCTTCTCCTCGGGCAAGGAGTTCGACGTCATGAAGCTCGGCGTGTTCTCGCCCGAGAGCGTCGAGGTCCCGGACTTCGGCCCCGGCGAGGTCGGCTTCCTCTGCGCCAACATGAAGGAGCTCTCCGACGCGCCCGTGGGCGACACCATCACCAAGGCCGAGAATCCGACCACGGTGCCCTTCCCCGGCTTCAAGAAGGTCAAGCCCATGGTCTTCTCCGGCCTGTACCCGGTGGAGCCCAACGAGTACGAGATCCTCAAGGTGGCCCTGGAGAAGCTGCAGCTCAACGACGCCGCCTTCAGCTTCGAGCCGGAGACGTCCAAGGCGCTGGGCTTCGGCTTCCGCTGCGGCTTCCTGGGCCTGCTTCACATCGAGATCATCCAGGAGCGCCTGGAGCGCGAGTTCCAGGCCCGGCTCATCACCACCGCGCCCTCGGTCATCTACAAGGTCATGACCACGGACGGCCGCCAGCTCCAGATCGACAACCCGAGCCTTTTGCCCGACCCAAGCCTCATCGCCGAGCTGCACGAGCCCTACGCCAAGGTGGAGATCCACGTGCCGGGCGACTTCGTGGGCAACGTGCTCGGCCTGTGCGAGGAAAAACGCGGCATCCAGAAGGACATGAAGTACCTGACCGCCTCGCGCGTGGTCATCACCTACGAGATGCCCTTTGCCGAAATCATGTACGACTTCTTCGACAAGCTCAAATCCACCACCAAGGGCTACGCCTCCCTGGACTACGAGATCATCGACTACCGCCAGTCTGATCTGGTGCGCCTGGACATCCTCATCAACACCGAGCCTGTGGACGCCTTCTCGGTCATCATCCACCGCGACGCGTCCTACCGCTTTGGCCGCAGCCTGGCCGTGAAGCTCAAAAAGAGCATCCCGCGCCAGATGTTCGAGGTCATCATCCAGGCCGCCATCGGCAACAAGATCATCGCCAAGGAGCGCGTGGCGCCCTTCCGCAAGGACGTCATCGCCAAGTGCTACGGCGGCGACATCACCCGCAAGCGCAAGCTTCTGGAAAAGCAGAAGGAAGGCAAGCGCCGCATGCGCCGCATGGGCAACGTGGAAATCCCCCAGGAAGCCTTCCTGGCCGTGCTCAAGGCCGGAGATGACGAGTAGGCCACGACGAGTAGCCACGACGAGTAACCACGCGGCAGCCCGCTTGGCCGCAAAGACATAAGGAACGCGCATGAACCCCAGATGGCTCAAGACCCTCAAAGAATATGTGGAGGCCCTGCTGGTCGCGGTGGTCCTGGCGCTCATCATCCGCGCCTTCGTGGTGCAGGCCTTCAAGATCCCCACCGGCTCCATGCTGGAGACCTTGCAGATCGGCGACCAGCTGCTGGTCAGCAAGTTCCACTACGGCGTCAAGCTGCCCTTTTCCGACCGCGTGCTCATCCCGGTCTACGAGCCGGCCCGCGGCGACATCGTGGTCTTCGAGTACCCGTACAACGAGAAGCTCGACGCCTCGCGCCCGAACCTGAAGGACGTGGACTTCGTCAAGCGCATCGTGGGCCTCCCCGGCGACACCGTGGAGATCCGCGCCAAACAGGTCTTGGTCAACGGCCAGCCCGTGACCGGCCCGTACGTCCAGCACACCCGCGAGGACATCGAGCAAAGCCCCCTGCCCGAGGGCCATGTGGAGGTCAGCGTGGACCCCAAGACCTACTTCGACCACTGCGAGGACGTGAGCACCGAATGCCGCTCCAAGCGCGACTGGATGCCCAAGATGACCGTGCCCGCAGGCAAGTACTTCTGCATGGGCGACAACCGCGACGAGTCCTTTGACTCGCGCTTCTGGGGCTTTGTGGACCGCGCCAGCATCAAGGGCAAGGCCATGATCATCTACTGGTCCTGGACCGGCCCCAGCAACGTCCGCTGGGAGCGCATAGGCCGCATGATCCACTAGGCCGCATGAGCCACTAGGGCGGGCGCGCCCGGCCCGAAGCGGCCAGACCACATCATCCGCCAGACCGTGAAAGAACAACGGCCCGTGCCAACGCGCGGGCCGCTTTCTTTTGCCCCAGGCCCGGGAATTCCCGCCCCGGCGGAAACCTCTGGGCAAGCACGACAAAATCGCTTACGCTCTATGCGTCACCCCACGCCAAGGAGCCCCCCTGTGATCGCCAAAGTCCGCACCGCCGCCCTGCTCGGCATCGAGGCGCAGCCCGTCTCCCTTGAGGTCGACCTGACCCGCTCGGGCATGCCCGCCTTCACCCTGGTGGGCCTGGCCGAGGGCGCCGTGCGCGAGGCCAAGGAGCGCGTGCTCTCGGCCCTGAAAAACGCCGGGTACAAGCTGCCGCCCGCCCGCATCACCGTGAACCTGGCCCCGGCGGACCTGCGCAAGGAGGGCAGCGCCTACGACCTGCCCCTGGCCCTGTGCCTGCTGGCCGCGAGCGAGTCCATTGACGCCGGGCGCCTGGCCCCTGAGGGCGAGGGCGGGTGGTTCCTGGCCGGGGAGCTGTCGCTCGACGGCGCGCTCAAGCCCGTGCCGGGCATCCTGCCCCTGGCCATCCTGGCCCGCGCCCAGGGCGCGACCGGGCTCATCGTGCCGGGCGGGAACGCCGCCGAGGCCGCCGTGGTCCAGGGGCTGTGCGTGTACGGCGTGGACAGCCTGGCCCAGGCCGTGCGCATCGTCACCGGCCCCCTTACCGGAGATGACGCGCCCAGCCCCACGAAGGTCGATGTGGACGCCCTGTGGGCCGGGCAGGCCGGGGCCGAGGGCGACTTCGCCGAGGTCAAGGGCCAGGACCACGCCAAGCGCGCCATCGAGATCGCTGCGGCCGGCGGCCACAACCTGCTTTTCGTCGGCCCGCCCGGCAGCGGCAAGACCATGCTCTCCCAGCGCATTCCCACGGTGCTGCCGCCGCTGACCTTTGACGAGGCGCTGGAGGTCACCAAGATCTATTCCGTGGCCGGGATGCTGGAGCGCGACGCCGCGCTCATCGTGCGCCGCCCGTTCCGCTCGCCGCACCACACCATCAGCGATGCCGGACTCATCGGCGGCGGGGTCAACCCCAGGCCCGGCGAGGTCTCCCTGGCGCACCGGGGCGTCCTGTTCCTCGACGAACTGCCGGAGTTCAAGAAGCACGTGCTGGAGGTGCTGCGCCAGCCGCTCGAAGACGGCCGGGTGACAATATCCCGCGCAGCCCAGTCGCTGACCTACCCCTCGGACTTCATGCTCGTGGCGGCCATGAACCCCTGTCCCTGCGGGTACTTAACGGATGACCGGCATGTCTGCTCCTGCCAGCCCCTTGCCATCCTGCGCTACCGCTCGCGCATCTCCGGCCCGCTCATGGACCGCATCGACATGCAGGTGGAGGTGCCTGCCGTGCCGTACGAGGACCTCAAAGCCCCGCGCGGCAGCCGCGACTCGGCCACCATGCGCGCAGGCATCGTCAAGGTCCGGGCCACCCAGAGCGCGCGCTACAAGGGCTCCGGCATCCGGCTGAACGCCGACCTCCAGGGCGCGCTCCTGGAGCGCTGGTGCAAGGTGGGCGAGGCCGAGCACCAGTTCCTGGAGCAGGCCGTGCGCAGGCTGGGCCTCTCGGCCCGGGCCTACACCCGCGTGCTGCGCATCGCCCGCACCATCGCCGACATGGAGGACGCGGAGACCATCGAGATCCCGCATCTGGCCGAGGCCATCAACTTCCGCACCATGGACCGGGTGAATGCACCGCAAGGGTAAGAGGACTTCGCGCCGCAGGGGTGAGGACGCTTTTTGCGGGGAAGGTGGCGCATATGCTGCGGGATGTGGCCGCAGGCGGGCACACCCTCTGCCAGCTCCACCAGAAAGACCAAGGACCGTCTGTAACGGGATGGCCCTTGGTCTTGGCGCCTCTGTGCTTGCAACCTGCTAGATGGTCTGCTTGAGCGACGTGACCGTGACCTCCAGAACCCGCGTGAGGAACGGAAATTTCGCCTTCATCGCGTCAAACTCCTCTCCCGACTTGACAAACCGCGCGGTGCCTTCCAGGAGGAACCCCGTGCCGGGACCCATGCGGCCCTGAACTTCCTTGCTCCCAAGGGTGAGCAGCACCTTGCTGTTCTGGAGCGTGTTCTGCTCCGTCTTCCTCATTTTCCATGCAGGTATGAGCAGCCTCTCATTGTCCGGCAGCCCAAGGTACGAATTCCAGGTGTTGGCCACGTGCGCCTCGTTCTCGGCGCAAGTGACGATGGAAACAACGCCTTCTTTGCTGACCACCTCGCGGAATGTGTCTGTGAACATGTGGCTCTCCTTGATGTTGAAGTATTGCGGATAATGACTACCCGTGATATCCATAATCTCCGGTTGGGGTCTGGTCAAGACCTGAGTGGCGAGTTAGAATATTTTATTACGCAGCGAGTGGAGGTTCACATGCAATTCAGTGTCGGCGTTGAGTACGCGTTCCATTCGCTCTTCTATCTGGTGGATATACCGGAGCACAAACCCGTCGGCATACGGCAGATAGCCGAGCTGCACGGGATCACGGAGAGCTACCTCTCCAAGGTCTTTGCCAGGCTGCGCAAGGCAGGGCTTGTCCAGTCCGTTCCAGGGGTCAAAGGGGGCTACAAACTGGCGCGGCCCGCAGAGGAGGTGTCTTTCTGGGACATCATCGTGGCCGTGGAAGGCCCTTCGTTTTTTTTCCAATGCGCGGAAATCCGCAAGAAGAATATGTTTGTTGATGATCCATCCGTATTCACTGACAAATGTCCCTGCCTGATCAAGGTGGTGATGCAGGAGGCTGAGGAATTGTTTCGGGGCAGTTTGCGCGCCAAGTCCCTCGGCTGGCTGCATGACCAGGTCTGCCGCGACTTTCCGGAGCAAAAGAAGGTGGCCATCTCTGAGTGGATCAAGGGCGTCTGAAAGTTCCCGCAGTGCCCGCACCACGGACCGGGTGAACCAGCCGCAATCATGAATACACAAT
>CAZXZF010000080.1:0-9966 GCA_964645095.1 uncultured Desulfocurvus sp.
TTCACGCAGAGCACCACGCCCTGGAAGACCTGGATGCGCTCCTTGTCGCCCTCGATGATGCGGGTGTGCACCTTGACGGTGTCGCCCGCACGGAATGAGGGCAGGTCCATGCGCAGGTGTTCGCTTTCAATCTTCTGAATGATGTTCATATCTCGACTCCTTTCTGGAAAAATCCGTAGGTTTGTGTCGTCCTACCAGGTGTCGCAAAGCAGCCTGTCCACGAGGATGGCTGCGGCGCTGCGCACCGGCAGGTGGTTGTATGCGGCAAACCCGCGCACCGGCGCAAGCACCGCGTCGGCCCGGGTGAGCACCTCCGGGGCCAGCCCGTGCCCGGTGCCCAGCACCAGCAGCACAGGTCCTTCGGCCAGCCAGCGGCGCACGAGCGTCGTGGGGCTGAAGGCGATGGCCCGTTCCTTTCGTCCGCGCGCCGGGCAATAGCTCGTCCGCGCCGAGGTGGCCACGACCTTGGGGGCCGCGCCCGCGCTCAGCGTCACCTGGGCGATGGCCTCATCCAGGCTCTCGGCCATGCGCCCGAGGCGCAGGGCGTTTGCCCGGTCCGGGTTGGCCCGGCCGCCCGCACCGTCTGTCCAGTGCGTCAAAATGCGCGCGCCCAGTTCCCGCTGATCGACCAGCGGGGTGACGAAACACACCCCCGCCAATTCGTATGTGCGGGAAACGCGGCACATATCGTGTATGTCGAGGTTTGTCAAAGAAACCGTGGAGGGTTTCCCCATTTTATCGAGCACCGGGTGGTGCAAAAGACAGATGGTCAGCCCGCGTCCCAGGCTGGCCGGGAGTTTCTGCGTGCGCAAAAAATCGATGTCTGTTCCGGTCAATTCCGCGGTCTGCAGGAGCTCCGGGCGGCGCAACAGGGTGCGCTTGAGGGACTCCTCGCGCCGCCACTGGGCGACCTTGGCGTGCGAGCCGCCGCGCAAAACTTCCGGCACCTCCCGATCCTGGTAGACCTCGGGCCGGGTGTAGTGCGGGTGCTCCAGGAGCCCGCCGGAGAAGCTCTCCTCAACGCCGGACTCCTCCTTGCCCATGAAGCCCGGCACCAGGCGCCCCACGGCCTCCAGGAGGCACAGGGCTGCGGCCTCGCCGCCGTTGAGCACGAAGTCGCCCACGCTGATGGGGGTCAGGCCCTCGGCCTCGATGAGCCGCTCGTCGATGCCCTCGTAACGCCCGCAGACGATGGTCAGGCTGGGCTCAAGGGCCAGCTCGCGCGCCAGGGCCTGGGTCAGCGGCGCACCGGAAGGGGCGAGCACGAGCTTGCGGCCCGGGTTGGGCACGCTTTTCAGGGCTGCGGAGAGCGGTCCCGGCATCATGACCATGCCCGGCCCGCCGCCGTAGGGCCGGTCGTCCACCGGGCGGTGGCGGCCAGTGGCGAAGTCGCGCGGGTTCACCAGATCCACGGCCAGCACGCCCGCCTCCACAGCCTTGGCCAGCTGGGCGCAGGAAAGCGCGCTGTGGAAGAATTCCGGGAAGAGCGTCAGGATGGTGAAGCGCACGGCAGGGACTCCGAAAAAACTTTGGACTGGGCTACATTACTCAGGCTTGGCGAGATACAATTCCAGCAGGCCCGGCGGCGGGTCGATGACGATCCTCTTGCGCGTGGCGTCCAGGCCCAGGATGAACTCCGGCACGGCCGGGAACAGGATCTCCTCGCCGCCTGTGCCACGGATGACCCAGGTGATCTGGCCGGGGGTGTCGAGGATGGCCTCGAACTCCCCGACTTCCCTGCCTTTGCCCTCTGGCCCGTCCTCCAGGTACACGCGCGAGCCGAGCAGCCGGAACAGGTACTCCTCGCCCTCGTCGGGCGGGGGCAGGTCGGCCTCGGCCACGTACACCACAGCCCCGCGCAGGAGGTCGGCCGCGTTGCGGTCGCCCACGCCCTTCAAGGTCACCAGCATGCGCCCGGTGTGCTGGCGGCTGGCCCCCACCACAAAGGGCTTGGGCCGGCCCGGGCCGCCGCCCCCCTCTTTCGGGCCGGGTACGGCCAGGAACAGGGTCTGCCCGGGCGCGAAAAGCAGCGGGGAGCCCGCATGGCTGTCCATGCAGAGCTCCCCACGGATGCCGTGCGGCTTGGCCACATGGGCCACGGCCACCATGCCGTGCGCACTCGCGCGCTCAGGCTTGGCGGTCATGGTCCTATTCGATTATCTCAAGCACGGCGCGCCGCTTGACCTTGGCCGCAGCGGCGCCGAGCAGGGTGCGCATGGCTCTGGCCGTGCGTCCCTGCTTGCCGATGACCTTGCCCAGATCCTCTTTGGCGACCTTGAGTTCCAGCACAGCGGTCTGCTCGCCTTCGATCTCCGTGACCTTCACATCGTCCGGGCTGTCCACGAGCGACTTGGCGATGTATTCGATCATGTCTCTGAGCATGTCGGGCCCCCCAGGATGAATGTGCGCGGGAGAACGTGCCGTGAACTGGACCCCTGCCGCTTAAAACCCAAGACGGACGCCTGTGTGGCTA
The DNA here is from genome assembly GCA_964645095.1 of uncultured Desulfocurvus sp. Lineage (GTDB taxonomy): Bacteria > Desulfobacterota > Desulfovibrionia > Desulfovibrionales > Desulfovibrionaceae > Humidesulfovibrio. The sequence continues at coordinate 2,474 of CAZXZF010000080.1, forward strand.
GGCGCTCTGCTTGGTGACGAGCGAACGGACCGTGTCGCTGGGCTTGGCGCCCAGGCCGATCCACTTGTCGTATGCTTCCTTGTTGATGACGACCTCTGCGGGCTCGACCATGGGGTTGTAATGTCCCAGGAATTCCAGCGGACGGCCGTCGCGGCGGGTGGCGCGCTCGAGCACGACCAAACGATAGAACGGACGCTTCTTGCAGCCCATGCGGGTCAGTCGAATAGTCAAAGCCATGTTGTCTTTCCCCCTGAATGTGTTGATATGCGGTTTAAACTCAAAATGCAAGCGGATCGCCGCCTGCCTGGTATGGCATGAAGTTAGCGCTTCTTGCGCTGCTTCTTGTTCATCTTCTTTTTCTTGCGCTCGGCCAGGGTCTTCTTGGACAGGCCCTTCCTGGCTTCGCCGCCGCCCAGCTCGCCCATGTCCGGCATTCCGGGCATGCCGGACATGGCGTCGGCCATGGAGTTCTGCGGGCCCGGGCGCGCGGACTGCGGCCTGGTGCCCGGCGGGGTGTAGCCCGCGGGCATGCCGGGCATCTTGGGCATCTTGCCCGCCTTGCCGCCGCCGCCCAGCATCTGCTGCATCATCGTGTTCATCTGCTCGAAATTCTTCAACAACGCGCTGACCTCGGCCACGGTCTTGCCGCAGCCCTTGGCGATGCGCGCCCGGCGCGAGGCGCCTATGAGCGCGGGTTCCTGGCGCTCCTTTCTGGTCATGGAGCTGATGATGGCCTCGGCCTTGTCGATCTCCTTTTCCGGCACCTGCATGTCGCCCATCTTCTTGACCATGCCGCCCATGCCCGGCACCATCTTGAGGATGCTCTCCAGGGACCCGATCTTGCGCATGCGGCGCATCTGGGTCAGGAAGTCTTCCAGGTCGAACTTGGCCTGCTGCATCTTGGAGGCCAGCTTCTCGGCCTCCTCCTGCTCCATGCTGCCCTGGGCCTTCTCGATGAGCGTCATGACGTCGCCCATGCCCAGGATGCGGCTGGCCGCGCGGTCCGGGTGGAAGACCTCCAGGTCCGAGAGCTTTTCGCCCAGGCCCACGAACTTCAGGCTCTTGCCGGTGACGCTCTTGATGGACAGGGCCGCGCCGCCGCGCGCATCGCCGTCCATCTTGGTCAGCACCACGCCGGTGATGTCCAGGCGCTTGTCAAAGGCCTCGGCCACGGTGACGGCGTCCTGGCCGGTCATGGCGTCGGCCACGAAAAGGATTTCCTGGGGCGCGCACGCGGCCTTGATGGCGCTGAGCTCCTCCATGAGGGGCTCGTCCAGGTGCAGGCGGCCTGCGGTGTCGAACAGGATGGCGTCGCACCCGGCCTCGGCGGCCTTTTTCATGGCGTCGGCGCAGATGTCCACGGGATTCATGTCCGTGGTGCTGGGATAGGCCGGCACGCCGAGCTGCTTGGCCAGCACGTGCAGCTGCTCGATGGCCGCCGGGCGGTACACGTCCGCCGGGACCAGGTAGGGCTTGAGCTTGTGCTTGCCGCGCAACAGGTTGGCCAGCTTGGCTATGGTGGTGGTCTTGCCCGAGCCCTGCAGCCCGACCAGCATGATCTTGACCGGCTTGCTGCGCAGGTCCAGACCCTTCTGCTCACCGCCCAAAAGCTCCACCAGCTCGTCGTGCACGAGCTTGACCAGCTGCTGGCCCGGGGTGAGGCTTCTCAGCACATCCGCGCCCAGGGCCTTGTCGCGTACGCGGTCGATGAAGTCCTTGACGACCTTGAAGTTGACGTCGGCCTCGAGCAGGGCAAGGCGCACCTCGCGCAGACCGTCCTGGATGTTCTTTTCATCCAGGCGGGCCTGGCCGCGCATCTTGCGGAAGGCTTCTGAGAGGCGGTCGGTCAAACTGTCGAACACTGGGGGCATCTCCTGCGCGCGCGCTTTGGGCAAAACATTTCCGCACCGGCCATCCCGTTCAGGGGCGGCGCGGCACGGCGTAAAAAAGAGACTGTGTGTTACATAAGCCGATGGGGCTAGTCAAGGGGGAGTTCGGGGGGGGGCTGTGGCGCGCTGACCATGCCCCCGGAACGGTTCTGGCGCAAGGGCGGAGCCTTCCGCCACTGGTCCGCCGGAGGCGCTCTCCGGCTCAGGCCACGCTGGCGCGGGCCGTGTCCTTGGCCAGGGTGAGCGCGGTCTTGACGCGGGCGATGAACACCTCCGGGGTGTCCTGGGCCTCGGCCTGGGCCGCGCCCAGGGTCACGCCGATGCGCGCGCCGTGGTTGAAGCTGTGCTGGGCCACCAGCTCGCGCAGTTTTTCGGCAAAGAGCCCGGCCTTGTCGGCCCCGATGCCCGAGGCCAGGATGAGGAAGCGCCCGCTGCGCCAGCGGAAGAGGCAGTCGGCCTTGCGGATGTGCTGCTTGAGCATCTGGGCCAGCTCGTAGAGCACCTGGTCGCCCACGTCGTAGCCCAGGGCCTCGTTCACGGCCCGGAAGCCGTTCACGTCGACCATGATCCCCGAGAAGCCCGCGCCGTAGCGCTTGAGGGCTTCCAGTTCGCGCACGATCATCTGGTCAAAGGCCATGCGGTTCAAGACCTTGGTCAGCTCGTCGTGGTGGCAGTGCTGGTCCAGGGAGTCCTTGAGCCGCGCGATTTCAAGGGAGTTCTCGCGCACGGGGCGAAGCAGCCCGGCGTAGACCAGCACGGCCTGGGCCGCCAGCAGGGCCGCGCCCAGGAGCAAGGCGCCGTAGGTCTCCTTGATGAGTCCGGGCGAGTGCCTGGGGTGGTCGGCCAAGAGCTGGTAGGCCACAAAGAATTCCGTCAACAGCACCCCGAAGATGGCCACCAGGGTGACGGCGTAGAGCACGGCCGTGAGCTTGCCGGGTGTTTTGCGCTCCGGGGGCGCTGCGGGTTGTTCAGCCATTGCCGGCCCTCATGCCTGGTCAGGGTTGGGTTTGATAGCGCAGCTCGCCCAGGTTGTCGCGCATGCGCAGGTCGATGAAGAAATTGCTCCAGGTCCAGCCGTAGCGGTCGCCCATCTGCCGGCCTGGCCCGTACAGGTCAATCAGGTGGTCCTTGAGGAGGAAGAAGTTGTCCTGGCCTTCGAAGACGATGCCCACGCCCGTGAGCTTGCCCTTGGGGAAGTAGTAGGCCACGGAGCGGATCTCGGCCTGGCCCAGGCGCAGCAGTTCGTCGGTGCGGAAGTAGGTGCCGGGCAGGCCCACGGGCTTGGTCACGGGGACGAGGCCCGGTTGCCGGGACAGGTCGGCGCCCCAGGCCAGGCCCCGGAAGTCGGCGGGCGCTGGCCGTACGGCAAAGGTCAGGTCGGGCCGCGTCGGCCTTGGCCTTGCGGCTGGCCGCTTGGTGAATGCTGGCGGGGTGTCGATGTCGCCTGGAGCGTTGGTGCCGGCCGGGGGTTCGGGGATGGCTGCCGGGGCCGGGGCGGCCTGGACGGGCGCCTGGGCAGGAGCATCAGGCCCGCTCGCGGGGCAGGCCGCGGCGAGGACGAGGACAAGACATGCCGTCAAGGCAGGGACGGCCAAAGCACAGCGCATGGAGCCTCCAGGCAAAAGTGTGTATCTGTCCTGCATCTTGGCCCGACTGGGCCGGGAAATCAAGACCTGACAGCACTTATTTTGCCGGGAGGCGCACCGTCTGCTCCGGGGTCAGAGGTACAGGGCCTCTGCGCCGGCGCAGGCCAGGGCCGCCTCGCGGGTCTCCATGACCATGCGGCCCAGGCGCAGCAGCCTGCGTCCGGAGCTGATGTCCTCCAGGAGGCACTTCTCGCGCGCCAGGCACAGGGCCAGGCGGTAGGGCTGCGGGTGGAAGGGGTCCGTGGCCTCGTAGACGCGGTACATCTCGGTGGGCAGGCTGTGTTGGGGCTGGGCTTCGACCAGGGCGTTCATGGCGTCCTCCTTGCTGCCAGTCATGTAGCAAGTTCCGTGCCCCGTCCGCGATGATGATTCGCGGCGGCTGGTTGGCTGGGGAGCGGAGTACGGGAGTGTTCTGGCGTGCGCAAAAAAAGACCCCCCGGACTGCTCCAGGGGGTTTTTCTTGTGCTGGCCGGGCGTTCTGCTAGACCTGGGGGGCCAGGCTCTGGATGACCCAGATGACGCGCCCGATGGTGCGCGCGGCCATCTCGGCGGCGGGCACATGCAGATCGGCGTGGGCCTTGTCCTCGGCCTTGAGGACGAACTGGCCGTCCTGGTAGTAGACGCGGCGGATGAGCAGGCCCTGGTGGGGGAAGTGCACGGCGCAGAGGTCGCCGTCGGGGTGCTGGCGCTGGTCCTGGTCCACGCCGACAAAAGCGCCGCGCAGGACAATGGGCCCCATGCCTGCGGAGTCGACGCGCAACACCTGCAGGTTCGGCCGGAAGAAGGTCTCCGGGATGGTCAGGTCCTCAACGGGCATGGGCTTCCAGGCGGCGGGATCGGCGCCAGCTCCGGCCATGGACGACACCGGGACAACGCGACCGCGCGCGTGGGTGCGGCCGTAGGCTGCCGGGGTCTCGCGCAGGAGGTTCTCCGCACTGATGTGGCCCTTGGCCGTGTTCAGGTAGACCGGCTCGTGGCCATCGGAGAGCCAGTTGGGGTTCAGTCCGTGGCTGCGGTACAGCTTCAGAAACCAGTCCGACGGCACGGAGCAGCGCCGCTTGGCGTCGGAAATGCTGGATTGGCGGACCTCCAGGACATCGGCAAGCTGAACCTGGGTCCGTGCACCAGTGGCTTTCTTGATGCGATCCATGGCCTCCTCGAACCATTGTTCAAGGCGCTCGTCGCACTTCTTCTTGAGTTTTGCCACCGTTAAACCTCCGTATTGTTCTATCAATATCGTTAGACTGAAAACGAATGCACTATATGTGGCTGCAAAATAAATCGTTTCGAGGTAATGATAATTGCAACCTTTCATTGCCGTCAAGTGCAAACGTCCACACAATCCCTCATGGCGCGGAGTGTTGTTTGTGCTGTTCCGGTGATCATCCGGTGTGCATGAGCGAGTTTGTTATTGATGCATGAAATTTATATCTTTCTGTGGCCCTGTCAATACGTGGTACACAAAATTAAGTAGGACGGTTATGCAGTCACCTTCATCGGTAAGGAGGGCGTTTGTCACGATTGCAGGTCATCTTTTCCTGAAAAAGCATCAAGATGCGAAGTTCCCCAGGGGCCGGGGCAATGGAGCGGCTTCCCTCCCGGCACGTGCCATGATAAGTCTCTCAATCGTGCACCGAGGGTGCAGACATCCTGAAAACGGTGCCACGCACAACCGGCCCGCCGCCAGCGCGCGGGCTTAAGCCAGATGAGAGGATCATGAGTCAGCACAGCTCGCGCGTCTTCCGCGCCTACGACATCCGGGGCATTGTGGGCCAGGACTTCGACGCCGACTGGGTCGAGGACCTGGGCCGCGCCTGCGGGGCATACTTTTTGGCGCGCGGATCAAGGCGCGCCGTGGTCGGCCGCGACTGCCGCCTGACCTCCCCCGGCTTCCAGGAGCGCCTGGTGGCCGGCCTGACAAGCACGGGCGTGGACGTCCTGTTCCTGGGCATGGTGCCCACCCCGGTCTGCTATTTCGCCATCCGGCACCTGCACTACGACGCCGGGGTCATGATCACCGCCAGCCACAACCCCTCGCAGTACAACGGCTTCAAGATCTGGGCGGGCAAAAGCACCATCCATTCCGGCGAGATCCAGGAAGTCGCCCGCCTGCTGGCCGCGCGCGGGTTCCCAAGGGGCCAGGGCCTGGCCACGGCCCACGACATCGAGCCCAGCTACCTGGACACCCTGTCTGGTCTGGCCAGCGTTGCGCGCCGCGTGAAGGTGGTGCTGGACGGCGGCAACGGCGCGGCCGGACTGGTGACCAAGGCGCTGCTCGAGCGCGCCGGGGCCGAGGTGATCCCGCTGTTCTGCGAGCCCGACGGCCGCTTCCCCAACCACCACCCGGACCCGGTGGAGGAGAAGAACCTGGGGCCGCTCAAGGCCAAGGTGCTGGAAACCGGGGCCGAGCTGGGCATCGGCCTGGACGGCGACGGCGACCGCATCGGCGCGGTGGACGAAAACGCGCAGGTCGTCCACGGCGACCGGCTGCTGGCCATCTTCGCCCGCCAGGTGCTGGCGGCAAAGCCGGGCAGCGCCATCATCGGCGACGTGAAATGCTCGCACCTGCTGTTTAGCGACATCGCCAAACACGGCGGACGGCCCATCATGTCGGCCACCGGGCATTCGCTCATCAAGGACCGCCTGCTCAGGGAAAACGCGGCCCTGGCCGGAGAAATGAGCGGGCACATGTTCTTTGCCGACCGCTACTTCGGCTTTGACGACGCGCCCTATGCGGCCCTGCGCCTGGTGGAGATCGTCTCCGGGGCGGACGGCCCGCTCTCGACGCTTCTGGCCGACTGGCCCAAGACCTTCGTCACCCCGGAGCTGCGCGTGGACTGCGCCGAGCACGCCAAGTTCCAGGTGGCCAGCCGCGCCCGCACCGAGTTCGCCAAGGACTACACCCTGGAAGGCGACGACGGCGCGCGGCTCGTGTTCCCCGACGGCTGGGCCCTGGTGCGCGCCTCCAACACCTCGCCCTCCCTGGTGCTGCGCTTCGAGGCCGAGAGCGCGGCCAGGCTGGCGGAGATCCGCGCCCTGGTCGAGGAACCCCTGGCCCGCTGGATCAAGGAACTGGGCGGCGACAGGGAGCAATAGCCTCCCGGCGCGTGGCCCGGGCCCTGCTGAACGCGCCCGGGCCCACCCTGGCCGATGAGGCCCGGCCTGCGCCCCTGGCCGGACATCATCGCCTCACGACGCATAGGCGTAGCATATACCCTATTGACATTCGTATGCATTCCTGGCAAACTAATACGTAGCGGGGCAGGCTTCAGCGCGCCCCGGCCGGAGGTCGTGCCCTGATGCCAGACGCCACGCCAGATGTCACGCCAGGCGCCACGCCAGGCCCCCCTGCCGACGGCTCTCCCGCCCCCGCCCCGGAGGGCCACGAGCCCACCGAGTACGACGTCCGCCGCCACAGCAAGGTCTTGCCCAGCCTCAACCTTCCGCATCTGTTCAAGCCCTCCCAGTGGGGCCTGCGCCTGCGCATCCTGCTGGTTGCGGGCCTGCTGCTGCTCGCAGGCATGGTCAGCCTGGTGGGCTTCGAGGCCTGGCAGCTCAGCAGCGCCATGGAGCGCGGCGTGCAGGAGCGCCTGAAGCTCCTGGACTACTGGGTGCATGACGAGATCCGCACGCGCCTGGACGGCCTCACCGCCTCGGTGAGCTCCCTGGTGAACCTGCCGGAGATCACCCAGGCCATGAACACGCGCGACCGCGAGGCGCTCAAGTCCTTCATCCTGCCCTATGCCGAAAAGCTGCGCGTGGCCACGGGCAACTCGAGCCTGTACTTCCATTTCCACACGCCCCAGTCCATGTCGCTCCTGCGCACCTGGGACATCCACCGCTACGGCGACGACCTTTCGGGCTACCGGCACATGGTGGTGCGCGTGAACCGCGAGCTGACCACCTTCTCCGGCCTGGAGCTGGGCCAGGGCGGCACGGTGATCCGCAGCATCGCCCC
>CAZXZF010000081.1:0-9963 GCA_964645095.1 uncultured Desulfocurvus sp.
GCAGCAGGATCAAGGAGCTGGCGCCGGACCTGGCCGTGTGCCTCACCGGCCTGCACGTGAGCGCCCTGCCGGAGCGCTCCGTGCGCGAGGAGACGGCGGACTTCGTCATCCAGGGCGAAGGCCTGCGCACGTTTCCGCCGCTTCTTGAGGCCTTGAAGACGCAGAGCCCCTCGTTCAAGGGCATCCCGGGCCTGTGGTACCGCGAGGACGGCCAGATTGTGTCTGGCTCCATGCCGAAGATGTGGGCCGACCTGGACACCCTGCCCATGCCCGCCTGGGACCTGCTGCCCATGGAACGCTACCGCGCCCACAACTGGCACTGCTTCGACGACGTGACGCGCCGCCAGCCCTATGCCACGCTCTACACCAGCCTGGGCTGCCCGTACCAGTGCTCGTTCTGCTGCATCAACGCGCTTTTTGGCGAACACCGGCTGCGCTCACGCGGGGTGGACGCTGTGTTGGCTGAGATCGACTTTCTGGTCACCCGCTATGGCGTGCGCAACATCAAGATCATGGACGAACTCTTCGCCGTGAACGAGAAGCGCGTGCTGGAACTCTGCGGGGGCATCGCCGAGCGCGGCTACGACCTCAACTTCTGGGCCTACGCCCGGGTGAACACGGTCAGCGAGCGCATGCTCGCGGCCATGAAGGCTGCCGGCGTCAACTGGATCGCCTACGGGTTCGAATCCGGCAGCAAACGCGTCATCGAGGACGTGACCAAGGGCTACAAGCTCGACCAGGTGCTGCGCGTGGCCCAGATGACCTTTGATCAGGGCCAGCACATCTGCGCCAACTTCATCTTCGGCCTGCCCGAGGACGACTATGACTCCATGCAGGAGACCTTCGCGCTCATGCAGGAGATCAACGCCGAGTGGGCCAACATCTATTCGGCCATGGCCTATCCGGGCTCCAGGCTCTATGACGACGCCGTGGCCTCTGGCGCGCCGCTGCCAGCCACCTGGAACGGGTTCTCGCAATACTCGCCCGACTGCCTGCCCCTGCCCACCAAGTACCTTTCCGGCGGCCAGGTCTTGTCCTTCCGCGACTACGCCTTTGACGCCTACTACAAGAATCCGCGCTACCTGGAAATGATCCGTGGCAAGTTCGGGGAGGACGCCATGCGCCACATCCAGGTCATGGCGCAAAAGTCATTGGACAGAAACAACGCCGTCATATAGTGTCCGTCCGCCCTCACCAGAGGGACGCAACATCATTTGGAGAAAGACGACATGAAGACGACGCTTCTGGTCATGGCGCTCAATGAAATCGACGGGATGAAAGCCATCATGCCCAAGATACAGCGTGACTGGGTGGACCAGATCATCGTGGTGGACGGCGGCTCCACGGACGGCACCATCGAATGGGCGCGCGAGCAGGGCTACCAAGTATACGTACAGAAGCAGAAAGGCTTCCGTCACGCCTATTGCGAGGTCATGCCCCTGGTCGAGGGCGATGTGATCCTGACCTTCAGCCCGGACGGCAACTCCGTGGCCGAGCTTATCCCGGACATTTTGCACAAGATGCGCGAAGGCTACGACATGGTCATCGCCTCGCGCTACCTTGGCCCGGCCAAGAGCGACGACGACGACATCATCACGGCCTTTGGCAACTGGCTGTTCACCAAGACGGTCAACATCCTCCATGGTGGCAATTATACAGACGCCATGGTCATCTTCCGGGCCTACAAGAAGCAGATGGTCCATGATCTCGATCTCATGGACGAGGGCGCCTACAGCACGCCGGAAAAGCTCTTCTTCACCAAGATCAGCTGGGAGCCGCTTTTGTCCGTGCGCGCCGCCAAGCGCAAGCTCAAGGTGGCCGAGATCCCCGGCGACGAGCCCGCGCGCATCGGCGGCGAGCGCAAGCTCCAGATAATCCGCTGGGGTTTGGCCTACTTCTTCCAATTCATCCGCGAAAAACTGTGCTGGAAGTAGCTTCGAAAGATTGTTGCGAAAATCTACGGCCACTGTGATCTGAAGCGTGGTGTAGCCCTCGTTTGATTTGGGGGGGCTTACGCTGTATTACGCGCTTTATGCACAGGCGCGGATACTGAAAACTGTATACCGGCCTGGATGTCTGGAGTATTTCCGATCTTACCGCGTCATTGCTGCGTCAGACTGAGTCGTACTGGTGGCAGGCGCATCGTCCCTACAGAAAGCAATCACCATATTTTCAATATGCACGCGGAGCGTGAAATTACTCAGACCGAGAAATTTCACGGCATTACGCGTTGCTTCTTTCAGTTTGGCCGGCAGCGGGAGCATGCGGATCGCATAATCCAACTGATAGCGGTTTGCGATACTTCGGATATCCACCACTGAGAATCCATTCTGGTTGAGAATCAACCGCATGGTTTTCTTGTCCCACAAAAACATGTGCTGGACATCATACGTTGAGGATCTTGATCCAAGGAGTACGGACTTAAACGCGCGGATGTTGTGGTGCAATGCGATGGCGATCCCATTGGGCTTCAAGTAATGTCGGATCAGCGAGAGAAAGTTGTTCGGATCCGGAATATGGTCAAGCACCTGGAAGAAGACGATGCAGTCGAAACTCTCTGGTTCGAACTGGCCTGGTCGCAAAATATCGGCAATCACTTTCCCGCGCACACGGGCCGGCATGGCCTCAACGGACTTGGCGCACGGCTCCACGCCCCGGACTTCAGCAAAGTTAAAACGATCAGCGACGCGGTCCAGGAACGCTCCGCTCGAGCTCCCAATCTCCAGAAGGCGCTCTCTGCCGCAGAGGTGCATGTACTTGCTGCATTCGTCCAGATAGTCGCCGATCATGTTCTCCAGCTGTGGTTCGGAGATGAAGTCCCCTTCCCTGTACAGTTCCGAGATGGTGCTGATGTCCGGAACAGGTGTGGAAAAGACCAATCCGCAGCCAGTGCATTGCACCACTCGAAATCGAGTTATGTTGGGAGTCTTTCGTGCTGTGAAGGACATGTCCTCTGGACCAAACTTGGCAGGGAACCGTTGGTGCACCTCGGACGTGCCGTGGCAGATAGGGCAGTCAACATGATGAAGCTTGAACATACGTATCCTTAATGAGTAGAATTGAGACACCCACGAGAGTCGCGACTGCGCACCGACGGCAGTCATTCATGCCGTGGTGTCCGCACAGCGATGAGGGGGGTGCTTTTTGCGCACAATACCTGAGAAGTTTATACACCTCTTCGCTATGTGCTTTCGGGCATAGATTTCCGTTCCAACCTCACCCGGCTACTCGATGGTCGCTTCGGATTCGTAGAAGATCTTGCGGCGCAGGTAGCGCACGATGATCATCTCCGGAGCAAACCGGTAGAGCTTGTTGCGCAGCCGGAACCGGAAATAGGCGCTGGCCGGTCTGGCCAGAAGCTTGAATATGCGGCGCAGGGTGTTGTTGCGCATGCTGTCGACAACATTGTTCAGGGCGTTGGCCAGGATGGACATATAGGAGATGTTGCCGATCCACTGGCGCTCGCGCGCGTTGTACCAGGGCAGCTTCTCGCCCGCGAAGTCGTAGTCGTCGAACAGCCAGTTGCACCAGCCGTCCAGGCTGGCGGGCGAGACGAGCCCGTGCTTCACGGCCAGCTCCCAGCTCGGGGTGCCGGGCAGGGGGGTGAACTGGGCCATGGTCTCCAGCTGCGCGTCCGGGTTCTCGCGCTTGAGCCGGTAGGCCAGGTCAATGGTCATGTCGATGTCTTCGAAGGTCTCGGTGGGGTAGCCGATGACCAGTCCGAAAGACGGAATGATCCCGAGCTTCTTGCACTTCTGGTTGACCTTGAGGGTCATCTCCGGGGTGATGCCCTTCTGCATCAGGTCCAGGATGCGCTGCGAGCCGGACTCTGCGCCGAACTTCAGGGTGTAGGCCCCGGCGCGCTTCATGGCCAGAAGCTCTTCGTCCGAGGCCTGCAGGAACACATCGACACGCGTGCCCGAGGTATAGAAGCTCACGTTGAGGTTCTCGCGGATCATGCCTTCGAAGATGGTGTGGGCGCGGGCGCGGTTGATGTAAAATTCGTCGTCGCGCAGCCACAGGCCGTCAAGATTGAACTTGCGCACCGAGCCGACGATCATGTCCAGCGACTTCTCCGCGGACATGGCGCGCCATTTGCGGCCACGGATGCTGGCGCTGGAGCAGAAACCGCAGCGGAAGGGGCAGCCCCGGCTGGTCTGGCCGATGTCGAGCGTGCGCACGCTGTTCTTCACGTACATGTCGCGGTGGATGTACTTCTCCACCGGGATCAGGTGCCAGGGCACGGGCAGAAGCTCCTCCACGTCCATGAGCGGGCGCATGGCGTTGAGCATCACCAGCGGGCCGTCCATGTAGCACAGCCCCTGGATGCCGGAAAGCGGCTGCTTGTTCTCCAGGGCCTTGACGAGCTCCATGATGGTCAATTCGCCTTCGCCCATGACGACGATATCGACATCGGGGTGGGAGACCGTCTGCTCCGGCAGGATGGTGGGATGCGTGCCGCCCCAGACGATGGGCACCCGCCCGTTTGTCAGGGAGCGCACAATGCCGGAAATCTTGAGCGCATGCTTGATCTGGGTGCCGGTCATGGAAGACAAGCCAACGAAGATCAGGTCGTCGGAGATGAGTTCGGCGAGGGCCTGCTCGTTGATGACCTGTGTGCGCTGGTCCAAAATGGCAACGCGGTACCCGGCCTTGTCCAGCGGCGCGGCCACGGCCAGACAGGCGTGGGGCGGGGCCACTGTAGAGCCGAAGTCCAGGCCGGTTTTGGGATAGATCAGGATGACATGCGGTTTCGTGGGATGCATTGCTGGGCCTCTGATTCACTGGATGCTGGACAAGCGGCCATAGGCTGGCTGAAGAGCCAGAAACAAGGCCGCGCCAAGGTTTCCTGCGTTACTGGCCGCAAGCTGCGAGCCAACAGCGGAAGCCGGGAACCGGTGCCGTGAGCAGTCCGAAGATAAGGAAGTTCAAAGGACTGGCCGGACGTTAACGACGCACTTGGTATACCAGAACAGCGCCGCATGCAAGATTGTCGAACCGGATGCACGTGTCGGACCACGCCGCCTGCTACGCAACAGAGGCAAGGCCAGGCCTTGCCTCCAAATATCTGCACTGAAATTCTTGAGAAATCAAAGGAGCTTGACGCCGCCAGCGCACTTCTTCTTGAGCATTTCAGGATGGGCGGCGGCGCAGGCGGTCACGTCCTCATATATCTTCTGCACGACCGACACAGGCACATCAGCCGCCGCCCGCAGAAGGGGGGAATCCTCAACAAACAGAGAAAGCCAGTCAGAGGAAGCGAGATGCTCCCAGGCGCCCTTATTGCCGCAGATGGACACACCAGGCTTGGCCTGCAGGACAACCTGGAAGGTCTTGTAGGCGTTCACGTCCTCAAGCAGTTCGGGAGGGGTGCTGTCGTGGAGCGAGCTGGCTTGGATGGAAAGATAAAAGATCCCACCGATGTCCAGATCCTCAAACCAACGTTCACCGGTCTTCCCATCCCTCATCTTTTCCTTTAACAAACTGCGGAAGTCATTGGCCATGTCATCTCTCCTGGGCTTGGGGGTTGTTGTCAGAAGGGGTACACGGCCTCAGGCCCGTCCTTGGCGGAAGTCGGCTTGCCGGACTTGGCCTCAAGTGCGTTCAGACGGTTGCGCGCAGCCTCTTTTGCCTCTTTGGTGTCCGCCGTAGCTATGACTGCGTGCAAGAACTTCTTGGCCGGCTCAAAATTCCCTTTGAGCTCGTAGATCATGGCTGCCCTGTACATGGCCACGGTCGGCCACATGGGCTCCTTAGGATATTCGTAGGCCAATCGCAGGTAAAAGTCTAATGCTGCGTCATAGTTGCGCAAGGAATGTTCGCCCTCGCCCAGCCAAAACAGCACTTCCGCCTGGAGCGGCCTCGGCAGGCTTTCGCGCTGCCCCCAGAGGAGGAGCAATTGCTTGCGACCGCCGGCAAAGTCGTTCTTGAGTTGCAGGAACGTCGCCATGTCCAGGCGCGTCTTCGGGTCAAGGTCCACGCCCAGTTCGTTCAAGGCCTGATAGGACTCCAGCGCCTCGGCATCCTTGCCTGAATCACGCTCCATCTTGGCCTTGAGGCCCAGACGCACGGCCTGGCCGGCTTTGTCAGTTGACATATCGTGCATTCGATTCAGGTAGGTCCCTGCAAGCTGGAAATAGCGGCCTTCGATGGCTTTCCGGGCCAGGTAGGTCAGGCAATCATAGCCATAGGCCGTATCCGGGAAGAGGAAGGCCGAGCGCCGGGCCAGTTCAGGGCCAGGAGCCGAGTCCCAGCGGGCCTGCCAGTCGGCCAGAACAAGCAGGCGATCCAGGGGCCAGACCTTGTTCACGGTGCTTGAGCGGCCAACCTCGGCCTTGGTCCAGAAGGGGGCCTCGGCTGTGAGCGCCGTTCCTGTGCCAGCGGCGGCCAGCAGGCTGCGCAGGGCAGGGGAGAGCTTCGCGGCCGCGCCGATCTCCTGGGGCAGCAGGTTCTTTACGTCCTCCTGGGTGAGCAGGCCACCGGCCAGGCGCAGGCTCAGGGGCAGCTTGCGCTTGTCCAGGCCTTCCCAGGTCTCGCGGGCGCCGTCCAGGTCGCCGCTTTCAATCAGGAGCACGAATTTGAGGGAGCGCAGCAGGCGCGACATGTCCTCGGAGAGCAGCATCGACTGCAGTTCCTTGTCCACGGCCGCGCGGGCCTCCTGGTTGGGCAGTTGGGTGATGTTGTTGCGGAACTTGGTCCAGGACTGCGAACTGGTGCTGCCCAGGAACCAGATGTCGCGGCTGGCGGCAAAGGGGGCCAGAAGGTTGGCGCTCCAGAACCCGGCAGCCTTGGCATAGCCGGCCGCGCGCAGGGTCTTGGTGTCGTGGGGCTTGCCGGTCTCCATGAAGGCGATCATGGCCATCCAGAAGTCCTTGAGGGCCGGGTCCGGCAGCCCCGCAAGGGCGGTCCGGGCGCGGGCGAAATCCTCCAGGCTGGCTGCGGCCAGGGCCTCGGCAATGCGCTGGCGGTCGGCGGAAGTGACGCCAAGCGGGGCGTCCTTGTCCTTGGCCAGGGCCTTGGCCGCAGGCGCGGCATTGTCCTTGGCGGAGTCCTTGGCTTCAGCCAGCGGTGCAGGCAGAGCCTCGCCCGTGGCCAGGGCCAGCGCCTCCTTGGACTTGATCCAGAAGTTTTGCGGCCCCCAGGCGGTTTCGGCCTGATCCAGAAGGCTGCGCAGATTCCCCTGCAGGGCCTCGCTGGAGGCCGAGGGAGCGCCCACAAAGGCCCAGAACTGGCGACGCCACACATCGACCCAAAGAGACTCAAGGCCGGGCTCTGCAGTGAGACGCTCCTTGAGGGCCTTGCCGTCCATGAGCTTGGCCGCGTGGCTGTACCAGATGACGGCTTTGTAAGGGTCGCCCAGGGCGCGATGGGCCTGGGCGCCAAACCAGAGCCGCTGTGCTTCCGCAGCGGGCTCCTCAAAGGCGGGCTGGGCCTCGATGAGCGCCAGAGCCTCCTGGGGCGAGCCCTGCATGAGCAGGCCTTCAGCGCGCTTCAGGGCATTGGCGTCCGCGTCCTGGCCGGCTTGTTCGGGCTCTGGAAGCACGATGCGGTCATAGGCCCCGTGTTTCTTGAGCCAGAGCTCAAAAGCAGCCTCTGTGGGCGCGGGCTTGGGAACAGGCGTCTTTTCGGCCTTGACGGCCTTGTCCGGTAAGGGCTTGCGCGCCGCAGCCCGTGAATCCGGAGCCAGGAGCAGGACCATGAGCATGGGCGCAAGCGTCGTCACGCCGGAGAATCCGGCCACGCGGAGATGTTTCAACATGCTGGTTCGCCTCAGAGGAATAGTTCGCCTTGCGCACAAGACGGTCAGGGTTGCAGCAAACAAGGGGCACAATGCCACAGATTCACGCCCCAGGGAAGAGAGTATGCACCGGGCACGCAGCAAAGTTTACATAATTTACATTATGAGACAAGTCATGCACGCGCCCGACGACTGAAAGGGCGGTTGGCCGTTGCTACTTCTTGGCCCAGTCGGCCAGGAACTTGGCCAGGCCGATGTCCGTGAGTGGATGCTTGACCAGATCAAGCAGGACGCTGAGCGGAATGGTGATGGCGTCGGCCCCGAGCAGCGCCGCCTGGAAGAACTGGCTGCTGTTGCGGATGCTCGCCGCCAGGACCTGGGTGGGCAGGTCATAGTTGCGGAAGATGCTCATGAGGTCCTGGACAAGCTGCATGCCGTCCTGGCCCACGTCGTCCAGGCGGCCAATGAACGGGCTGACAAAGGTGGCGCCAGCCTTGGCGGCCAGCAGCGCCTGATTCGCGGAGAACACCAGGGTGGCGTTGGTCTCGATGCCGCGCAGGTGCAATTCCTTGATTGTCTTGAGACCTTCAAGGGTTACTGGAACTTTGATCACGACGTTCGGGGCGATCTTCACAAGATCACGCGCTTCGGCCAGCATGGCCGGGGACTCTGTGGCAAGGACCTCCACACTCACCGGGCCGTCGATCTCCTTGCAGATCTGGCGGATGATCTTCTTCCAGTCGCCCTTTTCCTTGGACAGCAGGCTCGGATTGGTGGTTACGCCCTCAATTGCCCCAAGGTCCCTGGCCTGACGGATCTGCTCGATGTTCGCGGTGTCGAGAAAGATTTTCATGAAGCCTCCCGAGGGGCGTCTTGCATTTGAGCGAAAAATCAGGCCTGACCGCCCTCTTCCGGGCCCTGGATGCGCTTGAGGTAGGTCTCGCGGCAATCGTAGGAACAGAAATTGAGGACCACGTCGCCCTGGCGCACGCGGATGTCGCTGTTCTTGGCCACGTAGGCCCCGCACACGGGGTCCTTGACCATCTCGCCGGAAGCCTGAAGGTTTTCGGTCTTTTCTTCAGGCTTGTTCTTCTTGTAGCGTTTGTCGCCCATGAAGAGCTTCCAGACAATAAAGCCGCAGATGAAAACGATGAGCAGCTTGGTCAGGTTCATCATGACGTCTCCTCTCTCTGCTGGCGGTCTGCGGACGCGGGGGCGCTCTGCTTTTGGGCGTCCCTATTTTTGCGCGATGGAATATCCGTCAAGGCTGTAGTTCAGCCCTGCCAGCACCTGGTCGATGTTCCGTCCGTCCTTGAAGACCAGTTTAGGGGCGGCCACATCGCGCAACGGCACGAGCACAAAGGCGCGTTCAAGCATGCGCGGGTGCGGCAGCGTCAGATACTCCGTGCTCATCTCCGTGTCGCCGTACATGAGCAGGTCCAGGTCGATGACGCGCGGGCCGCCCGGCTCAGTGCCGCGGAGGCGTCCCATCTTGATCTCAATGGCCTGGATGGTGGACAAGAACCCCTCCGGCGCCCAGACATCCGAGGCCACCTGCAGGCGCACCACGGCGTTGGCGAACCAGGGCTGGTCCTTGACATTCCCCTGGGGCTCGGTGCGGTAGATATTGGAAAGCGCTTCGAAAACGATGTCGTTTCCGTAGTCCTCCAGCAGGATCAGGGCCTCATTGATGTTGGCCTCGGCGTCTCCGATATTGGAGCCCAGGGCCACATAGGTGGTTAGAGTTGGGAAATCCGTAACACCGCCTCCTTCAGTCGATCCGTGTTCACCGTGAGCGAGATGCGGAAATAGCCCTCGCCCGGAGCGCCAAAGCCGTTGCCCGGGGTGGTCACCACGCCGGTCTGCTTGAGAACCCTGGTCACGAAATCCTGGGACGACACGCCGCCCGGAACCTTGGACCAGACATAAAAGGTGGCCTCGGGGATGCGGCAGGAGATTCCCGCCTTCTTCAGGGCCTCGATGACCACGTCGCGGCGCTCGCGGTAGATGCCGCGCAGTTCCGCGGTGTAGGCGTCGCCCCGGCTCAGGGCCACGATGCCGGCCTCCTGCACGGCCTGGAAGATGCCGGAGTCGATATTCTCCTTGACCTTGCCCAGGCCCTTGACCAGCGAAGCATTGCCCACGGCCATGCCGATGCGCCAGCCGGTCATGTTGTAGGTCTTGGACAGGGAATGGAACTCGATGGCCACGTCGCGGCCGCCGGG
>CAZXZF010000082.1:0-9946 GCA_964645095.1 uncultured Desulfocurvus sp.
TGACTGTTGAATCAGCTTGAGCAGCACCCGGCTCGGGGTGCAATGAAGCAAGCCCTATCGATGCGGAGCACCAATGTCCGAACCCAGGCCGGAACCGACGAAATCCTTCCTTCAGCGCAAGTGGTTGCGCCGCTTGCTGCTGGCCCTGGCCGCTGCGCTCGCGCTGCTCGCGGCGATCATCCTGGCCGTTCCGGCCGTGGTTTCCTCCGACTGGGCGCGCGTCAAGGTGGAGCAGGGCCTGGCCTCGGCCACGGGCAAGCCCGCCAGTTTGCGCCTGCTGTCCTTTGGCTGGACCGACGGCCTGCGCGTGGAAGGGCTGCTGGTGGGGCGCGGCGGTCTGGAGGACGAGGCTTTCTTCTGCTCCCTGGAGCGCCTGCGCGTGGAATTCGGCTTCCTGCCAGCCCTGCGCCGTGACCTGCGGCTGAACGTGCTGTTGTCCGGCCTGCGCCTGCGCCAGCGCGTGGAGCCAGGGGCCAAGGAGCCAGAACCGGCCACGCCGCCGGACAAGTCCCTGCCCGCCCGGATCAAGGACACCCTTGCCGCCCTGCGCCAGGGCCTCAAGCCAGGGCCCAGGCAGGGCGACATGCACATCTCCGTTGACCTCTCGGACATCGCCGTGCGCCTGGACCTTGCCGCCGGCAACAGCACGGCGGACATGCGCCAAAGTGGCATGCGCCAAGTTGACCTGCGCGATGTGTTCCTGCGCCTGAACGCGCCCGGCCTGGCCAACGGACCGGTGCGCCTGGACGCCGGGCTCAAGGCCCTGCTGAACGGCAAGGAGCTGGCCCCGCTCAAGGTGGAGGCCAGCCTGGACGGCCTGGTGGACAAGGCCGGGCTGCTGAACCCGGCCCAGGCGCGGCTGACGGCCAAGGCCGAGGCCCCTGGCCTGCACTTGCTGGCCCTGGGCAGCGTGGCCAAGGGCTTCAAGACCGACCTGCGCCTGGACCTGCGGCAGGCTGCAATGCTCCTGAAGCCCTTTGCCGGGGCGTCCCTGCCTGACGCTTCAGGCTCCCTGGCGCTGGGCCTGACGCTCTCCCAGCCCGACCCGGACCATCTGGCCCTGGGGCTGGTGATCTTTGCCGATGCCCTGCACGCCGTCGGCGGCACCCTCGGGACCAAGTCCGTGGGACCGCTGAAGCTGAACCTGCTGCAAGAGGCCGACTTCGACCTCACGGCAGGGACCATGCGCCTGCCCGGCACGCTCAACCTGCAGAGCAGGAGCGCCGTGGGCTGGCTGGGCGAGGTCACGGGCCTGAACCAGGGCGCCCTGACGCTTTCGCTGAACGTTCGGCCCCTGCACCTGCAGCTCGACGAGATCCTCGGCAGCGCACGCGCCTGGCTGCCGCCCGGCCTGGGCATCGGCGCAGCCACAGCCGACGCCGAAGGCATCGGGCTTCTGGTCACGCTGCCGGAGCAGCCGGGGCGGAAGCCGCAGTTGGAGGCCAGCGTCAAGGGCCTGCGCGTGGAAGCCAGGAACATTACCCGCACCCCCGCCCCCCGGGCAGATGGCCCGGAGCGCCTGAGCCTGGCCAAGGCGCTGCTGCGCCTGGACTCGGCCCGGGTTGTGCTGCCCGGCGCTGTCCCCGGCAATGGGCCCGGCAATACCCCCGGCCAGCTCGAGGCCAACGCAGCGCTGGAGCTCGACGGTCTGCGCCTGCAGGGCAAAACGCCGCTGACCATGAAGCGCGCCGTTCTCTCGCGCCTCGGCGTCAAGGTCGACGGCCTGGCCCAGGACCCGCTGGCCCTGTTCGGCGTCACCGGCGCAGCCAGCATGGACCTGACCGGCGAGGCCCAGGGCCTTGACGCGCCGGGCAAGTGCCTGGCGCCGGTGCTGACCCAGACCCTGGCCCTGCGCGCCGAGCTCCCCCCGGCCAAGACCGCCCTGGTGCGCCTGGAGTCCCTCGGCGTGGACATCCCGCACCTGCGCATCCTCCAGCCCGGCAAGGGCCCGGTGGAGGCCCCGCTCACCCTGCGCCTCACGGCCCCGGAGATCCGCCTGGGCGGCGCGCCCATTGGCATCACCAACGTTTCGGACGCCAGGCTGGCCCTGGATGTCGGCCCGGCCATGCGTTGCGCAGCCGCTGCCAGCATGGTCGGCAAGGACGTGCGCAGCAACGGCAGCCTGACCCTGGACGTGCAGAAGCTGCTCGCCCTGGCCGCGCCCCTGCTCCCGCGCCAGGCCAAGGGCTCGGGCGGGGTGGCCCTGGACTGGAAGGTTTCCGCCTCCCTGCCGCAGCAGCAGGCCCCGGCGCCCAAGGCGGAAAAGCTCTCCCAGACCCTGGCGCGGCTGGGTTTCGTCAAGGAGCTTGAGGCCGTGCTGAAGCTCTCCGAGGTCTCCCTGGACTGGCCCCTGGCCAGCGCCAAAGGCGGGCCCGCAGAAACCCTGCGCCTGCGCGGGCTCTCCACGCCCAAGCCCCTGCGGGCGACCAGCACGGCGGGGATGCGCGAATCCAGCCTCACCGGCACCCTGGCCTTTGGCCCGCTCGGCGAACTGCCCGGTGTCGGCCCGCTGACCAAGCCCCTGCGCGGCCTGCTGACGCTCAACGCGACCCAGCAGAACCTGCGTTCGGTGCAGGTCACCGAAATGCTGCACACGGACGGCATCGAGGTGGACCAGAACCTGCGCCTGACCCTGGACCGCCTGGACCAGGTGCTGGACCGCGACCAGGACCGCCTGGCGGCAATTCTGGAGCATGTCGATGGAACCGTGGCCTTTGACCTGAAGACCGGACTGCAACCCCTGCCCGCCAATACAACCAAAGGGACGCCCGACAAGGGCCTGACTGACAAGAGCATGTCCGGCAAGGGCCGCATCGAGGCCGGTTTCGACGCCCGGCTGTCCGGCGGACGCAGCCTGGCCCTGTCCGCGCGGCTCCTGAGCCCCGGCCTGGACCTGCGCCTGGGGCCAAACCTGGCCCTCAGCGGCCTGACGAGCTCCCTGCGCTTAAGCAAGCGCTACGCCCTGTCCCCTGGCCTGCGCTGCGCCCAGCCCGCAAGCGGCGTCCTGCAACCCCTGTCCGAGCAGGTCTTCGACCTGTTTCCAAGCGGCAGCGGCAACGGCGGCGGCAGCGACGAGTTCACCCGCACCGTCCTGCACGAGTTCCAGTCCGGCGGCGGCAGCCTGGGCTTCAGCCAGCTGACGCTCAAGTCCGGCGCGCTGCCGCTGTCCGTGCACGACGTTTTCCTGCGCCTGGACACCGGCGGCCCGGTCCCGGCCCTGCGCTCCTTCCGCGCCGGGTTGCTCGGCGGCAACATCCAGGGCAGCACCACGATCAAGGGCGCGCGCGGCAGCTACAGCCTGGAGGCCGACCTGGCCTTCACCGGCATCGACCCCTCGCGCCTGTTCCCGGACAAGGCGCTGAAGGACCCGGGCAGCCAGGCCGAGACCGCCGGTCGCGTGAGCCTGTCCGTGCCGCTCACGCCCGACCCCGAAGCCCTGCTCCAGCGCATGGCCCTGCGCGCGGACATCACCAGGATCGGCCCGCGCACCCTGGAGCGCATGCTCTACGCCCTGGACCCGGACGAGCAGAACGAGACCATTGTGCAGCAGCGCCGGCTCATGGACCTGGGCTACCCGCGCTTCGTGCGCGTGGGCCTGGCCTACGGCAACCTGAGCCTGTCCGGCGAGGTGGAGGTCAAGGGCTTCCGGCTCGAACTGCCGCGCATCGACCGCCTGCCCGTGGGCAACCTGCCCCTCCGCAAACAGCTGACCAGGGCCCTGGCACCCGTCCAGGCGCTCACCACCACCCTTGACGCCGTCTCGGCCGGAGGCATCTGCCGCGATCCGGCAGGCCCGCCAGGCAAGCTCAAGGTCATCGGAAACACCGCCCACGAAGGAGCCGCCCCATGAAACGACTGATCCTTGCTGTCGCCCTCACCATTCTGGCAACCCTGTCCGGCTGCACCCTGGCCGAGGTCAAGGTCAACGTGGCCAGCGAGCGCACCTCCCTTGAGAACCAGATCCTGGGCTCCTACAACTCCCTGTCCGAGGAGACGCTGCTGGTGGCCTCGGTGCGCGGTGTGGACCCCCTCGGACGCATCCAGACCCCGCCGCCAAAGAGCCGCGAACAGCAGGACGCCATCACCGCCATGCAGGTGTTGAGCTTCCACGCCGATGACGTGGAGGCCTTCAAGCGCCTGGGCTGGGTGGGCGAGGACAACCAGGGCCTGCTCAAGGGCTTTGCGCTCAGCCGCGACAACGCCCCGGACGAGCTGAAGGATTTCGCCGCGCGCTACCGCCAGCAGGAGTTCGACTCCGTGCTGGCCGAGGTCAACCGCGCCCGCGACACCATCATGCGCCGGGCCATCGAAACCAACGCCGCCCTCACCCAGGCCGACCTGCCCAAGGTGCGCGCCGTGTTCGCCAAGCTCGCCGAAGACACGGCCAGGCCCGGAGCGAAGCTCCAGGCGGCCACTGGAACATGGACGGTGAAGAAATGAACGCGCGGCCCTTCCGACAGCTGATCCGGCAACTCCTGGCAGGGGCGGGCCTGGCGCTGGCCCTGCTGCCCTGGCCTGCCACCGCTCCGGCGGCCCCGCCAATAGCGCCAGCTCCCATGGCGCAACCTTCCGTCCAGGCGGCCCAATCGACCGAGGTCCTGGCCGCAAAGGCTCTGGCCGAAGACGCGCTGCGGCCCGCAGCCAACCGGGTTGCGCCGCGCCGCCTGGAGGTCAACCAGCCCGTGCAGGTCAGCTTCGAGACCGGAAGCGTGCTGCACATGGACATCACCCCGGACGGCAAGTGGCTGGCCTACACGCGCCAGAGCGGCGGCTACTTCGAGCTCTGGCTGCGCAGCCTGGACGACAGCCTCACCGTGCTGCCCCGGCGCCTGGCCCCGGCCCTGGCCGACCGCCAGTCCCCGGCCCTGTCGCCCGATGGCCGCCGCATCGCCTTCGTGGGCCTGGAGGACGACGTCAAGGGCGACATCTATCTCCTCGACCTGACCAGCCCCCAGGCCCAGGCCCAGAAGCTCACCGGCCGCGCCACCGAGGACCTCGCCCCCTGCTTCAGCCCGGACGGCAAGACGCTGTACTTCCAGCAGCGCGCCGAGGGCGAACAGGCCCGGCGCATCGTGGCCCTGGACCTTGCAAACCCCAAGGCCGCCGTGCGCGTCGTCAACACCGGGGGCGACGCCGCGCACCCGGCCCTGTCGCCCGATGGCCGTTGCCTGGCCTTCGTGTCCCTGCGCACGGGCGTCAGCTCCGTGTTCGTCATGGACCTGACCTCAGGCATGGCTGGCGGCGAGCCCAGGAAGCTCACGCCCGACGCCCTGCCCCAGGCCTTCCCGCGCTTCACGCCCGACAGCGGGGCCGTGCTCTTCACCACGGCCCCGGCCTTCGGCGTCTCCCCAGGCCAGGCCGGTAATCCGGCCAGCATCCAGGCCGGCATCCAGACCATCATCGCCAGCGCGCCCGCACAAGGCGGCCAGGCCCAGGCCCTGACCCAGGCCCAGGGCGCGGACCTCTCGCCGCTCATGGCCGCAGGCAGGCTGTACTCCATCGCCGCACGCACCACCGGTGGCAATGGCCCGGCCAATGTCTGGAGCCTGCCGCCCGAGGGCGAGATCCCGGACAAGAGCGCCGGGGAGCTGCTGACCCTGGCCGAGACCCTGGCCAGCCAGCTGCCGGTGGAGCGCCACCTGACCATCCTGGCCCTGGACAAGGCCGCGCGCACTGCGAACAAGAGCGGTTCCGCCACTGATCAGGCCGTCGCCGCAAAGGCCCTGTTCGCCCAGGGCCGCCAGTACGAGAGCCTCGGCCTGGACACGGCGGCGCGGCAGTCCTTCGAGGCAGCGGCTACCCTGAACGTGCAGCCGCAGTCCGGTTTTGCGCGCATCCGCGCCCTGTTGCTGGCCACCGCAGCCGAAAAACGTCAGGCCCTGAACGACAAGGGCAGGCAGGCCGCGCTCCAGAATGGCCTGCAGAAGCTCGGAGCCCTGGCCGCCCAGCCGGGCGATGCCAGAGTTCATACTCAGGACTTGGCCCTGGACCTGGCCCAGGTCCAGGCCCAGGCCCGCCTGGAGCAGGCCCGGCTGCTGCTGGGCGCTGGCGACTCCAAGGCTCTGGGCGAGACCCTGCGCCTCCTTGACGCCCAGCTGGCCGTGCCCGGCACGGCCCCGGAGCAGGCCGCAGAAACGCTGTTCCTCAAGGCCGAAACCTTTGGCCGCATCGGCCAGGTGCAGGCCGTGCTGCCCCTCTACGCCCGGGTCATCCGCGAGTATCCGGAGAACGGCCCCTGGGCCGATCTGGCCGTGTCGCGCCTGCTGGACCGCACGGTGGAGGCCGCCGGGCCCAAGCCCGAGGCCCAGGCCCAGGCCCTGCTCCTGCTCTCCGGCCAGCACCGCGAGGACCTGCCCAAGCTTTCCCTCGGCGCCCTGAACCGCCTGGGCGATGTCTACTACGCCGCCGACGAGTGGTCCAAGGCCAAGGACGCCTATCGCCAGGCCCTGGACGGGGCTTTTGCCATGCAAAAAGACGCGCCGCAGGTGGCCGCGCAGTCCGCCACGCAGATAGCCGCCGCGCGGCTGGCCCTGGCCGAGATCCTGTATCGCGAGGAGCGCTTCCATCAGGCGCTGGACCTCTACGAGACCGAGATGGCCTCGCGGCCGTACGAGGACCGCCTGTACCGCCTGGCCAAGACCGCGCACCTGCGCAAGTCCACCGCCGCTGGCGACTACCTGCTGCGCATCGGCGAGGTGCCGTCGGCCCGGGCCATCTTCGCCGGGCTCCTGCGCGACGACCCGGACTTCGTGCCCGCGCACCGGGGCATGATCCGCGCAGCAGCCGCCCTCAAGGCCATCCCGGCCACCCTGGCCGAGTATCGCCAAAAGCTCGCCGCCAAGCCCGGCGACGCCACCCTGCTCTACGCCGTGGGCCTCACCCTGACCTACGGGAACGGCAAGGCCCCGCTGCTGGAAGGCCGGGAGCTCATCCGCCGGGCCATCCTGAAGAACGCCCAGGTGGAATATTTCCACCAGACCCTGGGCTACATCGACGAGGTGCTGGAGACCGTGTTTGGTGAACGCGGACGGCTGGAAGCGGCCCTGGAATCCTACCAGCGCGCCCGGTTCCTCAACAACCGCGAGCAGAACCCGGAGAACGCCGCCAACCTCGACCTGAACGTGGGCAACATCCACTTCCTGCTCGGCCAGTTTGCCCAGGCCTTCGAGGAATACCGCAAGCGCCAGGACTCCAAGGTCCCCTTCGACAACCCGGAGACCGAGATTCTGTTCTACCAGCGCTTCGGCACCTCGGCCTTCCAGGCCCGTGAACGCGAGAAGCCCATCGAGGCCTTCGCCAAGTCCCTGGAGCTGGTGGAGCAGCGCATCCAGCCCAAGTACGCCTCCGAGATCTTCGGACGCATCAACAAGTACGTCTTTGACCGCGTGCTGACCCCGGCCCTGGGCCGCACCGCTGACACGGGCGGCGTGCCCGACAGGGCCAAGGCCCTGGCCGCGCGCCAGTCGGACCTGAACAACGCGCTCTTCGAGGCCAGCATCAGGCCCGCCGGACCGCCGCCGGACCCGGCCTGGGACGTCTACGTCAAGGCCGTGCAGGCCCTTCTGACCGAGCAGGAACGCATCATCAATGAGCTGCCGCCGCTCATGCGGGAAGACAAGGAAGCGGCCCTGCAGACCCTCGCCGTCATGGCCGGGAAGGTGCGCGAGGGCTTAAGCTTCCCGCCGCGCTTCGTGCAGCTGCGCGCGGAGCTCCATGACCGCCTGGGCCTGGCCTATCAAGAGGCCGGGCGCTGGCGCGAGGCGAGGGAGGCCTTTGAAAAGGCGCTGGGCATGAACACGGCCCTGGGGCTCAACCAGAACCTCACGGCCAACCAGCGCTCCGTGTCCTACAACGCCTACATGGAGGCCGGACTGACCACGGGCCAGGACCGCGACCGGCTGCTTGAGGCCGCCGAAAAGGGCTTCAAGCGCATCCCGGAACTGATCAAGAAGTACGGCGTGGCCGACAAGAAGGGCGGCGGGCGCGGCCGTGGCCTCATCAACATCGACCTGGACGTGAGCCTGGACAAGTCCACGGCCTCCCAGGCCGCGTACGGCTTCAGCGCCGAGCAGGAGCTGCGCCTGGCCGAGGCCTTCCTGGCGCGCATCGCCACGGAGCTCGGGCGCCCGCGCGAGGCTCTGGGCATGGTCCAGCGCCGGTCCAGCGCCTTTGAAAAGGGTGCTGTGGCCCCGCAGGACGCCTTTGGCGCGGCCCTGCTGCTGCACCGCGCCGGGCTGCTGGAATCATCCCTGGGCAGCGAGGCCGCGGCCTTTGAGCGCTTCCGCCGCTCCGCCGAGCTGTCCCTGGAAATGAAGAACCCTGTCAGCGCCTCGCTGAACGTCATTGACCTGGCCGCCACCCTTGAGCGGCTGCCTGTGGAGGCCAAGGACTTCGCACCGCGCCTGGCCGAGCTGCGCCGCCTGGAAGCCCTGACGGCCGAGGCCCTGCGCCAGCCGCTGCCGGGCGGAAACTCGCTTGGCGCCCCGGCCTTCCAGAACATCATGGCCGCGCACAACCTGGCCCAGGCCGACCGCCTGCCGGCAACGGACGCCAACAACGCGGCGCTGTACATGGACGCCATGTCCCGCGCGGGCCAGCGCCTGGCCGAGGGCCTGGCCTGGTTCAAGGAAAATCCGCCCACGGGCAGCCGCCGCGCCCTGGCTCTGAATGCCGCCCTGCACCTGAACATGGCCGAGCTGGCCCTGCGTCTGGGCCAGGACGAGGTGCGCTCCGGGCACCTGACCGCAGCCCTGGCCCTGGCCGATCAGGGCCTGCTGCCGGGCCTGCGCTGGCGCGCCCTGGCCGGGCTGGGACGCCTCAAGGAGGCCCTCGCGGTTGTCCAGGCCCTGCCGCTCGACGAGGCCTCCTGCGGCGCGGGCGAGATCACCGGGGCCTTTGCGCCCCTGGTCGCCGCGCTCATCGATTCCGGCAAGGCCGAGGACGCCTACAACCTGTCCGAGCGCCTGTCCGAGCTGGAGCGCGTGGGCCGCATGGGGCGGCTCGGCGTGGCCCAGCCCACCAGCGCCGAGGCCCTGCTCCTGCGCCGCACGGGCCAACGCCTGCTGGTCATCCGCGACCTCAAGGCCCGGCTCGCCACGGCCAAGGACATGAAGGACGTGAAGGGCGCCAAGGCTGCCAACGACGATGAGCGCATCGACCTGTCGCGCCGCCTGGGCCAGGAAGAAGATATCCTGGCGCGCGACCTGGGCCAGGACCGCGGGTCCCTGCCCGGCGTGGCCCGCATCGGGGCAAGCCAGGCCGAGCAGGACTGGCTGACCATCCTGCACGGCCTGTCCCTGGAAGCGGCCGCCGTTGCAGAGGCCGCCGTGGGCGGTTCGGAGGAGCAGCGCGCCCGCCACGCCCAGGTCGTCACCCGCCTGGGCCAGCTCAAGGCCGAGGCCGGGAAGTCCCTCGGCAGGCTGGACGCGCCCGGAGCGCTGGGCCTGTTCCTGGCCGCGCCGAGCGAGGCCATCGACCTCATGGAGAACCTGCCCAAGGGCACCGTTGCCCTGCGCCCCGTTGCCCTGCGCCCCGTTGTCCTGCGAATCGTCGCCCTGCCCTCGCCCAGGCGCGACTCCCTGCGCTGGGCGGGCTTTCGCCTGGACGCCGACTCCGTGCGCGCCGTGGCCCTGGGCACTGGCCCGCGCCCGGTCCTCCCCCCGGCGGACCAGAACGAGCAACGTTTGCTGGCCTTCGAGGACCTGAGCGCCCTGTCCGCCCAGGACCTGCGCACGGCCCAGGCCGGAGCCCTAAGCGGCACGCACCTGGTGCGCTCGCTCAAGGCGCGCAAGCCCTTCCGCAAGAACCTTGTGTTCATCTCCGGATCGGGGTCCGGCACAATACCGCCCGCGATCACCGCCATGAAGACCTATGACGCCCAGGCCGTGCAGCCCGGCTCGCCGAATCTGCTCCAGGCCCTGGCCCAGGCCCAGACCCTGGTGGCCGG
>CAZXZF010000083.1:0-9945 GCA_964645095.1 uncultured Desulfocurvus sp.
ACTACTGCGTCATGGAGGCCTTTGACCAGCCCTGGAAGCGCCCGCTGGAAGGCGTGGTCGGCGCGCACTGGGGCATCTGGACCGTGGACCGCGAGCTCAAGATCCCCCTTGTGGGCGTGATCCTTGAGGACACGCTGTGGCCCGTGCAGTGCGCCGTGTCCATGCTGGCCCTCATCCCCATGCTCTTCTTCCTCGTCAAGCGCCGCACCCAGCCCTTCTCCGGGCGGCTGTTCTTCTCGCTGCTGCTCCAGACGGTGACCAGTTCGCTGGTCTGGATCGCCTTCACGCCCATCACCATCGAGTTTCTGCCCGCAGAGACCGCGGCCTGGGCCATCCTGCTGCCCATGCAGATCGGCCTGCTCGCCGTGGTGCTCATAAACGGCTATGAGATGAGCGAGATGCTCTGGCCCGAAGGCCTGCGCCGCCGCTTCTTTCCCCTGCGCCACGACCTGGACGCCGGGCTGCCCAAGGTGTCCATCCACGTGGCCTGCTGCAAGGAACCGCCGGACATGGTCATCGCCACCATGAACTCGCTGGCGGCGCTGGACTACCCGAACTTCGAGGTGCTGCTGGTCGACAACAACACCACCGACCCGGCCCTGTGGAAGCCCCTTGAGGAACACTGCGCCAAGCTCGGCTCGCGCTTCCGCTTCTTCCACCTGGAAGAGTGGCCGGGCTACAAGGCCGGCGCGCTCAACTTCGCCCTGAAGGAGACCGCGCCCGACGCCCGGGTCATCGCCGTGGTCGACTCCGACTACCAGGTGCGGGCCTCCTGGCTTAGGTCCCTGACCCCGTACTTCGAGAAGCCGGACATCGCCATCGTGCAGAGCCCCCAGGACCACCGCGAGTGGGCCGGGGACCCGTACAAGACCGTGTGCGCCTGGGAATACGACGGCTTCTTCCGCATCGGCATGGTGCACAGGAACGAGCGCAACGCCATCATCCAGCACGGCACCATGACCATGATCCGCAAGGCCGTGCTCGAGGAAGTGGGCGGCTGGGGCGAGTGGTGCATCTGCGAGGACGCCGAGCTGGGCCTCAAGGTGCTGGAGCGCGGCTACCAGGCCATCTACGTGCCCGAGAGTTTCGGCCAGGGCCTGACCCCGGACACCTACGCCGGGTTCAAGCGCCAGCGCTTCCGCTGGGCCTACGGCGCGGTGCAGATATTGAAGCGCCACTGGCGCCAGCTGCTGCCCTGGAACAAGACCACGTCGCTGGACCTGGGCCAGAAGTACCACTTCATCGCCGGCTGGCTGCCCTGGTTCGCCGACGCCACGCAGATCGCCGTGCTGGTGGTCAGCCTGTTCTGGTCGCTGGGCATGCTGGTGCTGCCGCGCTACTTCGGCACGCCCTTGTCCATCTTCCTCTTGCCGCCGCTGGGCGCGTTTCTGTTCAAGCTCTTCCACTTCATGTGGCTGTACCAGACCCGGGTGAAGTGCGGCGTGTGGGAGCGCATCGGCGCGGCCATCGCGGGCCTTGCGCTCACGCACACCATCGCCAAGGCCATCTTCCAGGGCGTGTTCACCTCCAAGAAGCCGTTTCTGCGCACGCCCAAGTGCGAGGAGCGCTGCGCCGTGGTGCGCGGCCTGCTCATGGCGCGTGAGGAGCTGATGATCCTGGCCCTGTTGTGGCTGGCCGCCGCCGGCGTCATCGCCCGCTACGGCACGGAGAACCCGGACATCCTGACCTGGGCGGTGATCCTGCTGGTGCAGTCCACCCCGTACCTGGCGTCCCTGTGCCTGTCGCTCATCTCCGTGGTGCCGGGCATCATCCCGGGCGTGGACGGCAAGCTGGCCTGCAACAACGCCTGCCAGATGGTCGCCGCCTCCGGCCCGGCCCCGGTGGCCCTCCCGATGACTGCGAAGCGCAAGGACAAGGTCTAGCTGACGAATCGAACCGACCCTTGGAATAACGAACGGCCCGGCTTCCCTCAAGTGGGAGGCCGGGCCGTGTTTTGCTATTTGGGGCTGGCTGCGTATTCCCTGCCCGCTATGGGATGAAGTAGATGTCGTGCTCCACGTCGAAGTGCAGCCCATCGTCCACGACCTCCGTGCGCATGTCCTTCAGGCTCAAGGTGACGCGCAGGCGGCGGTTCCGTGTATGCTTTGGGGTTTTTGCACCCGTCGGCAGGTAGCTCTCAATGATTTCCAGCACAAAGCTCCCGTTCGTGTCCTTCGGCGACACGGCGTGTAGCAGGCGCTCATGCATCCAGCCGCTGCTCTTGGGCAGGGCATGGATGGCGCATTGTTTTCCGTCATTGCTGGAAATGACGTAATACTGGGGGTTTTCGGGCCAGGGAGTCTTGGCGTCATTGCTGGTGTTGTATTCTCCCTCCACCATGACGCCCAGTGGCCGCAGGGTAAGCTCGTCGGTTTTTTGGGTTGGGGATGGGAAGCTGCGCAGCAGCAGGCGTGCGGAGGGCGTCAACGGCTGCGGCACAAGAGGCTCCTCGACCTCGCGCGGTGGCTTGCCGGGGTCGCGCTGGAGGTAGCGCACCACCGGCGGCCTTGCCTCTAGATCGATCTCAGCAGTGTCGCGTTGTTCCTTTCCGCTTGGCTCAAGGTACCGGCGGCTAATCCAGTAGCGTAAAGGGCGCTTGTCTGAAGGGACTCCCTCCAGCGTTTCGGGTGTTCGGGGCCGCTCCCAATCCTGGGCCAGGGGACCGCGATACAGTACCTGCAGCTTGCCTGCGTTATACTCGGATTCGACAAAGCCCACATAGAGCCTCATGCCCTTGGGGTTGCGCGGCCCTGGCTCCGGGGCGGTGAAGATGCGCACGATGTTCCGAAAGGCCCGGTCGCCTATGCGCTCGTACAGGCCGAAGCAGAGGATGTTCCGCGTGGTCTCGTCCAGGACAGGGGGGGGGGCCTGGGCCAAGGCCGGGGTGGAGGCGCAGAGCAGGAACATAAACAACGCGAACAGGTATGTTCTCATGCGGTTACTGCCTAAAGAGTGGAGGCTTGCGGATGGTGATGTGGACGTGATTCTGATGGGCTTCGTCCTCCTCCGGGGTTGTGCTCCGACCGATTTTCCCGTCTGCTCTCCTGAAAAAGCCGCCATTGGGACCAAGGTAGGCCTCAACATTTTCATTTCCCTCTGCAGCGGCCTTGATTTCATCCAGGCGCTCACGCATCACCTCGCGCTGTTCTACGGGCACGTTGGGGTTGTTGGCATCGGAAACCTTCTGGCCGTTGATCCGATTGATATCCGCCGCCTGGCCCTCGCCATGTGGCCCTTTCTCGCCGGAACGGTATCCGCTGTTCATGTTGACGTCATGTGCGCCAGGGGCCTTGTCCAGCACGCTCTGCATCTGCTCACGGGCTTCAGGGTTCAGGGCCTCTTGATCTGGCCCCTGCTTGCCAGGAACATCGTTCTTCGTAGAGACGACTACCCTGCCGCCCTTGTTCAGTGGCGCTGGCTGGGCCACCGTGCCCTTCTGGGCGGGCGGCGTCACCTTTCCGCGCACCTCATACGGCGGCGTGACCTTGCCCCGGTGCACCGGGCCGGTTGAGGAGCCGCCGCCTGTTTTGCCGTAGTACCCGTGCCAGCCGTAAGGCTGCGGCTTCCCGCCCGCGCCGGCCTTTGTCCCGCTGGCCGAGCCGCCGCCCGAATCCAGGCTCATTCCTGCGGCGGCGTGCTTGCCGTCCTTGCTCACCCTGGTCCACATGCGCTTGTCCGTGCTTTCCGTTTCCATATCCGACCTCCTATTGTCTTTCAATGGAATATAGCATGGACTTTTGGTCCAGGACAAAATGTACCCGTTTTTGGCCGCTAAAAGGACAATAATTCCCGGTTGACAGGGTTCCACACAAGCCGAAGGGGCTGTTTCAGGTTCCTCCTGAAACAGCCCCTTCGGCGCAAAATGGGGGTTCGGGGGCCGCTGCCCCCGACCGCCGGAGGCTATTCTCCCAGCAGCTTGCGGTAATCCGCAGCCATGCGCTCCACGCGGAAGCGCTTGCCGCCCAGGTCGCGGGCGCTGCGGCCCAGGGTGCGCGCCAGGGCGGGCGTGGTCAGCAGGCTCACGGCGTGGCCGATGAGCGCGTCCAGGTCGCCGGGTGCGGCCAAAAGGCCGGTCTCGTTGTGGCGGCCGGTTTCCCCGTGACGGACGATCTCGGGCACGCCGCCCACGCTGAAGCTGGCCACGGGCAGTTCGCACGCTGCGGCTTCCAGGAGCACGAGGGGGTGGTTGTCGGCCAGGGTCGGGTAGACCAGGCAGTCTGCCGCGCGCATGAGCAGGGCGAGTCTGGCGCGGTCCAGGTAGGGCCAGATGGTCAGGCCGTCCTGCGTTGAGGCCTCGTCTCCGCCCACGGCAAAGCCCAGGGCTCCGGGCACGCGCTTGGCGATGCGCGCCCAGTGGTCCGGCCAGGCCTCGCCGGACTTGTACGCCGCGCGCGCGCCGCCATGGGCCGCGAAGAGCGCCACGGGCGCGCCGGGCGCGAGGCCCAGGGCCGCGCGGGCCTGCTGGCGCGTGGGCAGGCTGTCCGGCCAGGGCACGCCGTTGGGGATGACGCGCACAGCCTGTCCCGACTGGCTGGAATTGGGCAGCGCGGCCTTGGCCAGCCCGGCCAGCCAGCCCGAGGGGCTGACGAGCACCGGCTCCAGGCGGCTTATGAGGCGCCGGAGGTGGGACTGGCGCAGGCGGGCCTGGGGGAAGCCGCGCGGGCAGGGATCGGCGCAGACCGGGAAGTGCGGGCAGTCCAGCGGATAGGCGCAGCCCCCGGTGAGGGGCGTGGCGTCGTGCAGGGTGATGATGAGCCCGGAGGCGGTGTTGGAGTCCAGCAGGCCTTCCAGCATGGCGGGCCAGTCGGTGCTGGTGTGCAGGTGCGTCACGCCGTCGTAGGGCAGCTCGGCCGCGCGCCGGGCCAGGGCTCCGGGATGGGTGCGCTGGCCGCCGATATGGGGGTCGGCGACATGCGGGTTGGCGGCCTGGGGGCTGGCTTCTTGATCCGCGGCGGCAGCGCCCAGGGCCTCGGGGTCGTTCTCCTCGACCTCATAGGAGAAGCGCGCGTCCTGGCCAGCGGCGATTTGCGCGGCCTGGAGCAGCCGGGCCACGCGCACTGCCCCGCCCCGGTGTTTGAGCGCGGCGTGGTGCATTATGGAATGGGACATCAGGCCTCCCCGGCCGTTTGGAGCAGGTCGTGCTTCACGGCCCAGAGGATGTGGAAGGCGGCGCGGTCGGGTGTCAGGCCGGGGCAGAGCTCAAGCAGGCGCAGGGTGATCCGGGCCGCGGTTTCGCCGTTGCGCGCCAGAAACACGGTCTTGCGGATAACGTCCGGGTCCAGGATCTGGTCCAGCCCGGCATAGAGCAGCGGGTGCTCCCTGCCTGCGAGCAGGGCCTTGCCTGCGCGCCCGGCTGTGAGCCGGATGCCGGGCTCAAGGGTGCGCGTGGGATAGCTGGCGAAGACCTGGGCATAGGGCAGGTGCAGCGGGTGCGCAACGTTGCGCAGGGTGGCGATGTCCGGGCCGGGCAGGGCGGCGAGCTCGTCCCAGAGCTCCAGGTGCCGGGCCACCACCTGCGGCCAGAGGAAGCCTGCGGCCACGCGCTCGCGGCCCGCCGCGCCCAGGCGCTGGCGCAGGGCCGGGTCGGCGATGAGCGTGCGCAGGGCCAGGGCCAGGGCCGGGGCGTCCACCGCGGTGCGCTGGGCCAGAAGCAGGTGGTACTGGTTGTCGAAGAGCAGCGGGGCCAGCCGGTCGATGAAGTCATCGGGCATGTCATCGGGCATGTCATCGGGCATGCCATCGGCCATGTCCTCGGCCTCTGCCGGCGCAGGGCCCCCCGGATTTGGCCCGAGGGTCGGCACGAGCAGGCCCGTGACGCCGTGGGCCACGAGGTCGCGGTAGCCGTCGTAGTCCGAGGCGATGACCGGCAGGCAGGCCGCCTGGGCCTCGAGCAGGGTCAGGCCGAAGGTCTCCTGGGGGTTGTCGGCGATGGACACGAAGAGGTCGCAGGCGCGGAGCAGTTCGGCCTTGCGGCCCTCGCCGGGGCGCAGCTCCAGGCAGGTGCTCAGGCCCACCTTGGCCGACAGGTCCACCAGGCTTTGCGGGAAGTCGTCGCCCTCCTCGGCCCAGCCCGCCAGCACCAGGGCCACGGAGTCGCGCCCCAGGCCCTCGTCGAAGAGCCGCGCCAGGGCGCGGATGAGCGGCAGCACGTCCATCTTGGAGGAGTGCGAGATGCGGCCCAGCACCAGGATCAGGGTGCGCTCCCCGGGCAGGCCGAGCTTGCGGCGCAGGGCCAGCTTGGCGTCGTTTGCAGCCTGGGGGGTGGCCGCCGGCGTGTCCAGGGCCTCGGGGTCCAGGCCCAGCGGGATGCGGCGGATGCTCGGGCCGGGCGTGTCGGCCAGATTGTAGCCCCGGCGCAGGTGCGCGAAGAAGGCCTCAACCGCTGTCTGTCCGGCCCTGGAGGTGGCGATGATGCAGTCCTGGGGGGTGGCCCCGGCCCAGAGGTGGCGCAGGAAGGCCGCCGGATAGTCCGGGTAGGACAGGGAGTGGATGGGCCCGGTGATGGGGAACAGGCGCGGGCTGTGGGCGTTGCGCAGCCGGGCGATGTGCGTGGGGTTCAGGATGCAGTCGGACTGGTGGAAGCAGGCGTAGTCTGTGGCGGCCAGGCGCGCGGGCAGTTCGCGGCGGTCCATGAGGGCAAAGCCGCCCCGCCCGGCGATGTCCGGCGCAAGGCCAGCCAGGAGGCCTGTCAGCGAGTCGCGCAGGGGCTTGTCGGACAGGAAGAAATGGTAGCTTTCGAAGGGGTCGGCCGCCAGCAGGAAGCGCAGGAAGCCGGTGTTGGCGACCTTGCGGCCCAGGATGGGGCCGGTCTCCAGAAAGGGGTCCAGGGTGCCGAAGACTCCGGGCTTTTTCATTGCTGGACAAAGCCATACTTGGGAGGGTTTGTCAAAGCCTTGGGTTTTTGGGGCCCCGGATTGGGGGGGCCTCGGGTTCGGGGAGGGGCCTGGGGCCTGTCGCCGGGGGGGCGCAGCGAGGCCGGGTGCGGGCAGGGCATTGCTGCCGCCGGAGCGCTTCTTGCAACTCCATGGGTAGGACGCATCCACCCCCAGGGAGGCTTGGATCTATGCACAGCACGGAACATCCTGAAATAATGTGGGCTCTTGGGCTGGCCCCGGACTCCGCCGCCTTCATCGAGGCCGCAGCCGGACCGGGCTACGCCCTGCGGAATT
The DNA here is from genome assembly GCA_964645095.1 of uncultured Desulfocurvus sp. GTDB lineage: Bacteria > Desulfobacterota > Desulfovibrionia > Desulfovibrionales > Desulfovibrionaceae > Humidesulfovibrio. The sequence goes on from CAZXZF010000083.1 coordinate 7,170, forward strand.
TGCCGCCCGACGCCGTGGCCTGGATGCGCGGCTCCGAAGGCCAAACCCAGGCCGCCTGGGTGCCCTGGAGCGTTTGGACCAGCCTGCCAAAAATCCGACGCGAGTCGTGCGGCAAGGACGACGGCGTGCGCCGCATCCTGCTTCTGGATGAGGACGCCGAACTTTTGGAGACCGAGGAGGTGCTGGCCGAGGGCTTTGTCACCGCCGTGCGCGCCCCGCTCACGCGCTTCAAGGTGCGCGACGCGCTCTTGCGCCTGCGCGAGATGGACGCCCTCACCGCGGACCTGCGCCGCAAGACCGAGGAGATCGCCCTGGAGCGCGAGCTGCTCGTGCGCAAGAGCAACCACTTGAGCTTTCTGAACCGCGTGCTCTCACGGGCCACGGCCACCCTGGACCCGGTCACCATCCTGGTCAAGGCCAGGAGCGACCTGCGCTACCTGCTGCCCATCGCGGCGCTCTCCGCCGTTTTCTGGGTCCGCGCCGAGCACGGCCAGGGCCTTTCGGCCGAGCTGTACATGCCCTGCCTGCTCTCCCCGCCGGAAAGCGACGAGTGGCAGCAGGCCCTCATCGAGGCCGCCGAGCAGAAGGCCGGGGCCAAGGTGTCCGAGTACCGCCAGATATCCCTGACCCCGGAGCGCAAGCACAAGCCCGTGCCTGCGCCCAGCGCCGGGCGGCTTTTGGTCCTGCCCCTGTCCGTGGGCGGCGAGAATTTCGGCTGCCTGGCCCTCATGACCGTCAAGAATCTGCGTCTGGCCAAGGATCAGGTGCAGACCTTGAACGCCTGCGTGAATCATCTGGCCCTGGCCTTGCGCAATGCGCTGCTCTATCATCAGGTGAAGATCCAGGCCGACCGCGATGGCTTGACCAAGATCGGCAACCGCCGCAGCTTCGAGTCGCGCCTGGCTGACGAGGCCGCGCGCCACGGCCGCTACGATCAGCCGCTGTCGCTGATCCTGGTGGACCTGGACCACTTCAAGCTGGTCAACGACACTTATGGCCATCCGGCCGGGGACGAGGTGTTGCGGGACATGGCCGCGCTTCTGGGCGAGGGCCTGCGCAGCTCGGACTATCCGGCGCGCTACGGCGGGGAGGAGTTCGCGGTGATCCTGCCGCACACCAGCCGCGAGCAGGCGGCGTTATTGGCCGAGCGCCTGCGCCAGCGCGTGGCCGAGCGTGTGTTCCGCGCCGGTGCTTCGAAAGCGGGCCTGAACATCACGGTGAGTGTGGGCGTGGCCGCCCTTGCTTCCGGCGGAACGTCCCAGGACCTGGTGCTTCTGGCCGACCAGGCGCTCTACGTGGCCAAGAACAGCGGCCGCAATCGCGTGGTGCTGGCCGGTCCGCGCAGCCTGCTCCAGCCGGGCGAGGCCGAGGCGCGTGCCTTGGGCGAATCCCTGCGCCTTGAAGGCGAGGACCGGGGCGAGGCCGAGGGCCAGGACAAACGTCCGGGTGTCGGGTGCGAAGCTGGGCTGGGGATCGTTCAGGACAGGGCGGTCATGTGACGCAAGGCGCATAGCCGCCCTCAAGGCCGCCAGCCCTCGCGGCGCTCAAAAATCTTCCATTGGCCCATTTCGGGCAAGAGCACGAACAGCGCGTCCTCTTCCAGGGTCTCGTGGACCCTGGACGCCGTTGTATCCTGGGCCTGCGCATCCACCGCTGAATAGGTTTTCGGCCCGAGGGTGAAGCTGTACCGGCCGGTGACGCGGATGCGCGCCAGGTCCGGGTCCGCCGTCACGCGCGTGAACGCAAGCCCCGAAACATCCACCTCCGCAGCCCGGAAGCGCGCCAGCAGGCCGCGTTTGCGCTGCATCTCGCACATGGTCGCGAAGGCCATGGCTTCGCCGTCCTTGACGCGGCGCGAGAAGACCTCCGGGAAGTCCTCGGCCAGGGTCAGCTGGCGGCGGAAATACTGGCGCAGCACCTCCACCTGGGCCTTGGCCGCAGCGTCGTCAGGGGCGGCGGCGGGCTGGGCGGTCGGCCTGGCCGGCGCGGCCGGGTTCGCGACAGTGGTGGAGTTGGAACCGGAGGCGCTGGCGTTGTCCTGCTGGCCGGGAGCCAGCCAGGGCAGGGCGCCTGAAGCCAGGGCCGGGGCGCAGGGGGAAAAGAGAGAGACGGTCAGCGCGAGGGCCAAGGTGAGCCCCAGGAGCGCGACAGGGAGCGGGGCCGCCAGGGCCTTTTGCAACGGCGGCGCGCTCCTGCTCATCCCAGGTCGTCGATGAGGGTCTTGAGCTCGGTGTAGTTGAGCGGCTTGCCCATGAAGGCCTTGGGGTTGGTCTGGGCGGCCTGGGACCTGGTGCCGGGGTCGGTGTAGGCGGTGCAGTAGATGATGGGCATGTCTGGTGCGGCATCGCGGATCTGGCGCGCGGCCTCGATGCCGGTCATGGTCCCCTGGAGCATGATGTCCATGAGCACCACGTCGGGCTTTTTGCGCGCGGCATATTCCACGGCCTGCTGGCCGGTGGCGGCGGTGGCCACCACCTCGCAGCCCATGCGCTGCAGGTTCACCGTGGTGGCCATGGCGATGATGCGCTCGTCCTCGACGATGAGCACCCGCGGCGGCCAGGACAAGGGGGGGCAGGAAAGCATCATGAGTATTTTCAGTCCTTTTTTATCGGAAGCGGGTCGTATAACATTATTTATCCATTGCGCACTTGTCAAGAACCGTTCCTGTAGGGTTTGGGGCATCCGCGGCCAAATGATTACCTCGCCTGGACTTGACGAACCCCTGAAAATATGCCTAGACTTTTCTTAAAGAATCACTATAACAATTTCAGCGTCT
>CAZXZF010000084.1:0-4782 GCA_964645095.1 uncultured Desulfocurvus sp.
TCCAGGCGGTCCTTGACCTCGTCCCAGAGGGCGGCCCCGCGCAGCGACGCCTCCACGCTCCCGTCCAGCACGCGCTTGTCCTTCAGGCCGTTGACGCGCAGGCCGTAGGCCACGTTCTCATAGATGGTCTTGGGGAAGGGGTTGGGCTTCTGGAAAACCATGCCGATGCGGCGGCGCAGCGTCACAACATCGACACCGGAGGCGTAGATGTCCTCGCCGTCCAGGGCGAGCCGCCCGCTGACCCGCGCGCCGGGGATGAGGTCGTTCATGCGGTTGATGCAGCGCAGATAGGTGCTCTTGCCGCAGCCCGAGGGGCCGATGAGGGCCGTGACCTGATGCTCCTCGAAGTTCAGGTCCACCTGGTGCAGGGCCTGGAAGGACCCGTAGTGGAAGTCCAGGGACTGCGACGAGATCTTGATGTTGGGCATTCTCTCTCCGTGCTCTGCCGGGCGGCCAGGCGGGATGCTTCCCGGCTGCGCTTGCCGACCTGCTGGAGTTACGCACGAGACGCGACGCCTGGGCCACGGAATTGTGACGATTCGGTGACGAAGCTCCGTACAGCACGACACAGCACGCTGGACCGCCCTGGGAGCAGGGCCGCCGGGGAGACAGCTAAGGCCGGAGGTGCAGGGCCAGCGGGATGGTCACGGTGACGCCCTTGGGGCCGGTTTCCACCTTGGGCTGCAGGTCCGGCTCCACCGCGCCCTCGCGGAACTCCAGCGCCAGGCGCAGGCGGTCCGGGTGCTCGCCCACGACGACATTCTTCACCGGACCGGTTTCGAAGCGCAGCACGAACGGGCCCTTCTTGCGCCAGGCCCCGTGCAGGTCCAGGGCCAGCTTGCGCGGCGCCTTCACGCCGAAAGAAGTCACGCGCTCCACCGGGCCGTTGGTGGCCGCACGCAGGATGATGTGGTCGGACTTGAACTCCACCGCCACATCGCCCACAAAGTGTCCGCCCTCGGGCAGCACCGTGGGCTCGTGGGGCGCGGGCGCGGGCGGGGTCTCCAGGGCCAGGGGGTCGACCTTGGGCACCGGCTTGGGCTTGGGCGCGGGCGCAGGTTTGGGCTCAGGAGCGGGCTTGGGTTCAGGCTTGGGCGCTGGTTCAGGCTTGGGCGCGGGCTTGGCCGCGGCGACAGGGGGAGCCTTGGCCTTGGGCGCTTCGGCCTTGGGGATTTCGAACTTGGGGACTTCGGCCTTGGGCGCAACGGCCTTGGGGGCGTCCGCCTTGGGGGCTTCGGTTTTGGGAGCCAGGGGCGCGGCCTTTTTCTCGTCCAGAGCGGGCTGTACGGGCTTGGCGGCCTTGGCGGTGTCGTCCGCAGATTTCTCCGGCGGCGGCGCAAGGCGCACGGTCTTCTCCACGGGCAGGCGCACCTCGTTCTCTGCGGCCTGAGCGTATCCGGCCCAGGCCAGCGCGCACAGCACGGCCCCCAGGACCAGCCCCTTGTGTCCGAAATGCTTCATCATCCCGCGCATCCCCCGCTGTCGTAGCGTTTGCCGCGACCCTACACGATCTCCCGGCGCTTGGCAAAGACAGCCTACAGCGCGTCCCAGAAATCCGCCAGCCGCCCGGCCACCTTGGCCTCGGACCAGCAGTCCTCCACGAACCGCCGCGAGGCCAGGCCGATCTCGCGGCAGCGCTCCAGGTCCCGGGCCAGCTCGCGCAGGCGCAGGGCCAGCTCGTTCCGATCCTGCGCCTGCACCCAGGGCAGGGAGCCCGGCTCTGCGGACACCCCGGCGAACCGGGCCACGTGCGCCCGGTTCCACTCGTCCAGCCCGGCGATGACCGCCAGCCCCTGGCTCAGGCCCTCCAGGCTGCTCACCCCGTAGTAGCCCTGCATGTGGTCGAAGAGCACGTGGGCCGACTGCTTGCGCGCCAGGCACTCGCTGTTGGGCACATTGTCGATGAGGTCCAGGCGCAGGTCCACCCCGGCCAGGGAGAGCTCCTGCACCACGGCCAGGAGGTCGTCGGTGTTCTTCAGGTCCTTGCGCGTGGGCGAGTGCGCCACCTGGAGCGGGCCGGACCAGGGGCGCGGGGCGGGCCGGAAGAGCGGGTCCTGCTCGGGCACCAGATTGGGCTGCCAGCGCGCCTCGGGCATCATGCGCAGCAGGTCCGGGGTGCTCACCAGCAGGTTTGTGCGGCCCAGGGCCCGGTACTTGGCGCGGAAGCGCTCCGGGTCGCTGCGGAAGTCGTGGTGCCCGTGCTCGTGGTGCACCACGGCCTTGCCCGCAAGATAGTCCGCCGGAAGAAACGGCCCCAGCCGCAGGTGCTCGTCAGCGGTCATGTGGAAATGCAGCACGTCGCTGGTCTTAAGCAGCTGCTCCAGCTCGGCCAGGCCAGCCTCGTCCAGGTCAGGCAGGTGCAGGTCCTTGTCCCAACCGTGCGTGTAGCGCGTCTCCAGGGTGACCAGGCGGCAGGAGTGGCGGTCTTTCCGGTCGAGGCGGTTCACCGCCCGGCAAAAGGCGATGCCTGTTCCTGCGGGATCGTTCACCGCGATCATCAGGATCTTCAACGCGCGGACTCCACGGCCTTGAGCTCGTGCGAGCGGTCCCTGGCCAGATCAAGCCCGCCCAGCCCGCCCAGCGGCAGCAGCAGCTCGAACCGGCGCAGGCTGGCCAGCCGGGCCAAGCCCGTGCTTAAGGTCAGGTCCAGCACGTGCCCGCCGCGTGTGCGGTCCTGGGTCAAAAAATGCCAGTGCCAGCCGGGCACGCTTAAGCCCCGCGCGTAGTCCGGGCCGCGCAGCCCGACCAGGGTGCCGCGCACCTGGGCGAACTCGAACACCGACTGTTCCCCCGCCACCACGGCCAGGGGGCGGTAGGGCTTGGCCTGGCGCGGCACGCTGCGCGCCTTGAGCGCGGTGAAGACGCCCTCCACGCGGGCCGCGCCGAACAGGCTGGTCTCGCCCAGGGCCTTGTCCAGCCAGGCCTCCATGTCCTTCAGGCCGATGTCTGCGGGCAGGGTCAGGGCCGGGCCGGGCCGGAAGCGCGCCACCTGGGCAAAGGGCGTGGTCAGGCGCGGGGCGGCGCGGCGCACCTGGCCGCTTGCGGGAACCTGGAACACCACGCCGTCGAGGACCACCATCTCGCCGTCCAGGGCGTCGAAGGTGCCCAGGCCGATGTCGCCCAGCCGGGGCAGCTCGCGCACGGCCACGGAGCCGTCATAGCCCCCGGCCAGGAGGGCGTCGATGACGCCGACTTGCACCAGCGCGGGCTGTTTCAGCAGGCCCTCGGCCTGGACAGGCAGGGCCGAGAACAGCAGCGCGCAGAGCACAAGCCAGGAGAAGACGGTGCGCCAGTTCTTCATGAACGGTTCTCCCCATTGGATTTGTGGAGCGTCTTGATCCAGACGTCACCCGTATGGGTCAGGAACAGGAGCTTGCGGCCCTGGCAGCCTCCGGTGGCCGAACGCGTCACGCGGATGCCGTAAGACGCCAGCCGCTCGTGCACGGCATGCAGGTTGCGGCCGCCGATGTCATAGAGATTGCAGCGGTTGCCGTTCATGATGCCTGCGGCGCCGCCAAAGACCTTCACCACCAGATCATCCGGAGAGATCTTGAGGCGCATGAGGCTTGCGAGCATGCTCTCCACGGCGGTGTCAACGAAGCGGCAGACCTGGGGGTCCTTGCCGCGCGCGCTGAACTTGGTGCTGTCGGGCAAGAAGGCGTGGCAGATGGCCCCGACCAGGCGATGCGGGGCGCACATGGTCACCGCCACGCAGGAGCCCAAAACAGTGGTCACCACTGTGGGCCGCACCCCGAGATAGCAGTCGCCTGTTTGCAGGAACACCTTGGGAAGATTGTCGAAATCACGCACGCACGCACACCCCGGAAGCCCTCTCTGGAACGTCCGGCATCATCGGACCATCTGCCCGTGCTGTCAACTGCTTCGGCGGAGATCGCCTGGGGCTATTCCTGGTGCTCGGCAAAGCGGATGTGGAAGGCTGCAGCGTAGAAATGATGGAAAAAATCTACGTATTCCAGGTGGATGTGGCTGGGCACAGAGATGCGCGAGGGCGCGAAGTTGATGATGCCCTTGATGCCCGCGCCCACGAGATAGTTGGCGGCGCGCTGGGCGCGCTCCGGCGGGGTGGTGATGATCCCTATCTCCAGCGAAAGCTCCTTGACCTTGGCCGGGAGCTGGCGCGAGCAGACGATCTCCATGCCCTCGACGATCTCGCCGATCTTGTAGGGGTCGCAGTCAAAGGCCCCGCGGATGATGAAGCCCTTGCGCGAGAACTCGCGGTGGCGCAAAAGCGCGCGGCCCAGGTTGCCCACGCCCACAAGCCCGCAGTTCCAGGCGCGGTCGATGCCCAGCGAGCGTTTGATGGAGGTGATGAGGTCCTGGACGTAGTAGCCCACGCCGCGGACGCCGAATTCTCCGAAGTAGGCGAGGTCCTTGCGAATCTGTGAGGAATTGACAGAGCAGGCCTCGGCCAGGCGTTCGGAGGAGACCACATCCGTGCCCTCGCGCTTGAACTCCGAGAGCACCTGGATATAGGTGGCCAGACGGGCGATGGTAGCCTTGGGGATGTGCTCGCTCTTCATGGCCCTGTACCGACTGTGAATGTGATTTTTTTAACAAAACTTCCGGGAAAAAAGGAGGCCTTGCGGCCTCCTTGATTCCGGAAACAAGCCTTGGGAACTAGGCGCCCAGGGGCTTCACGAAGAGCAGGATCAGGTTGACGACCAGGGCGTAAATGGCCAGGGACTCGATGAAGGCCAGGCCCAGGATCAGGGTGACGGTCAGCTTGCCACCGGCTTCGGGGTTGCGGGCGGTGCCTTCGCA
>CAZXZF010000084.1:4882-9886 GCA_964645095.1 uncultured Desulfocurvus sp.
ACCGGACCCATGAAGTGCTTGATGTAGCCGAAGCCCCACTTCTTGATGCCGATGTAGTTGTAGTACACGAACACCGTGAGGGCCATGGCCGCGTTGGTGTTCACGTTGGCGGTGGCTGCGTCGCAGCCGGGGATGAGGCCGATGTAGTTCATCACCAGGATGAAGATGAACATGGCGCAGAGGAACGGGAACACCTTGCGGCCTTCCTCGCCGATGTTGAGGACGACAAAGTCCTCCAGCCCGCCGATCACCGTCTCAAAGAGGTTCTGCAAGCCTCCGGGCACCAGCTGCAGGCGGCCACGGAGTACGAACCCGCAAGTGAAGAGGATGATCATGGCCAACCACATGTAGTACACATGCGGCGGCAGGTGAAGCCCGAGTTGCTGGTCGAGGATGACCGAATAGGTCAGCGGATGTGCAAGTCCTGCAGCCATTTATTACGCCTCCTTCCCGTTCCCTGTGGCGGGAACCTTGTGCCTGATCTGGAGAACCCCCCAGAGAGTGGCGTTTATTACCACCGTGGAGAGTCCGGCCAAAAGTCCGAATACCGATGCCCCAAGCCACGCCACCAATGCGGCGATGGCCACCCCGGTCAATACCAGCCTACCGTAAAAGAGCGTCAAGAGCGTGAACACCGCGCCGTCCCTCACCTTCACCAGCTCCTGGGCGGCCTTGGCCAGCCACCAGAAATTCACGCTGATGATCAAAGTTCCGGCCGCGAAGGATAACCCCCAATTGGAAAACCCCGTGGCCATGCAGGCCAGCGCAGCCCCGCCCGCAGCCAGAAGGATCTGGTTGCGCATGAGCTTGCGCGCGTCCGCCACGGCAAAACCGCGGCGATACAGCAGGGCGTCAATCTTCTGGACAAGGGTCCTCTGCATCATTTCCCCTGGCGGCCAGGGCCGCCCTTGGCGTCATCAGAACCCGGACCGCAAGCCGGACCGGCGCTCTGCGCATCTGCGCCCCGCTGGAGCCGCATGGCCTCGCGGTACACATCGCGAAAGCCCGTGATGATCCCCAGCAACAGAAAGATGATGAGCATCCAGGGCTTGGTGCCGAGCCATTCATCAAGATAGTAGCCCATGGCCAACCCGATGAAGGTTGCGACCACGAGCTGCATCCCGATGGTGGCAACGTTGCCGAAGAGCACCATCGCCTCGGAGGGCTTGTCCCGCTTGAAAAAGAACATCATTACTCCGGGGCGGCCGTCGCGCCGGTCGCCAGGCCGGACGTTCATTTCTTCACAAGGACGAACACCTAGCACAAGCCCCCCTGCCAGTCAATGAGGTTGCGCCGCGAGGTGAACCTTTTTTGCGATTTTCACGCTCCAAAGCGCGCCCGCGTCTCTAGTGACATTCGGGGCGGAAGCACGTACATTCCATCCTGCACGCGCTCGTGCCCGAATCCCTACCCTGGACAGCACATGACCGACAAGAAAGACCCGACTCCCCGCCGCACCGCCCGGCCCCTGCCGCCGGAAAAACTCCGCAACCGCCTTGACCCGGCAAGCATCCGCCCGGCAGACAGCCGGGGCATCGCCCGCAAGAGCGGGGAGACCACCTTCCAGCCCCGCGCCATGCAGGCCCTGCGCATGGCCCTTGAGATCCCCGGCAACGAGTACAACGTCTTTCTCGCCGGCGAGCCCGGCCACGGCCGCACCCACTTCGTGCGCCAGTTCCTGGCCCCGGAGGCCTTAAAGCGCCCCGTGCCGCCGGACTGGCTGTACCTGCACAATTTCGACGACCCGGACCGGCCCCTGGCGGTAAGCCTGCCCGCAGGCCAGGGCCGCGTGTTCAAGGTCGGCCTGGCCAAGGCTTTGTCCGACGTGCGCGCCGCCATCGCCGCGCGCTTCGACCAGGAGGCATACCGCCGCAAGCACGAGACCCTGTTCAAGCGCTTCTCGGCCAAGCGCGACAGCATCTTCAGCAAGATGGAAGCCACCGCGCGCGGCAAGGGCTTCGCGCTCGACATGGACGACGCCGGCGCGCTGACCATCATGCCCATGGTCGGCGGCAAGGTCATGGGCGACGACGAATACGGGCGCCTGGCCCCGGCCCGGCGCAAGATGCTCAAGAGCAAGGGCGAGCACCTGCTCCAGGAGATCGGCATCTTCCTGCGCAAGCTCGCCCAGAGCGAGCAGGGCTTCCGCCAGGGCGAGCTCAAGCTGCACCGCGAGATCGCCCAGGCGGCCCTGACCGAGCACCTGGGCCCCCTGCGCCGCGACTTCGCCCAGAACCAGCGCCTCATGGAGCACATGGCCGCCGTGGAGAAGGACATCCTGGAAAACGTGGAGGCCTACCTCCCGCGCGACGCGGCGGACGCCGCGCCCCTGCCCGGGCCCGGCTCCCCGCCCCCGGGCCCGCACCAGGAGCAGCACGCCCAGGCCCACGCCGGGGCCGAGGACCCCAACTACCGCCACGAGGTGAACCTCTTCGTGGACAACGGCAAAAGCGCCCAGGGCAAGGACGGCGCGCCGGTCATCATCGAGGACCACCCCACGGCCTTCAACCTCCTGGGCAGCATCGAACGCGAGAGCGAGCTGGGCGCCTTCTACACCGACTTCACCCTGGTGCGCGCCGGCAGCCTGCACCGCGCCAACGGCGGGTTCCTCATCCTGAACGTCGAGGACCTCATGGGCAACCAGGGCTCCTGGGAGGGCCTGCTGCGCGCCCTGCGCCTGGGGCGCTTGCGCATGGAGGACCCGGGCGATTCCGAGCAGGTGCGCGTGCGCACCATCGAGCCCGAGCCGATCCCGCTGTCCCTGCGCATCATCCTGGTGGGCTCGGACGAGGCCTACGAGGCCATGCTCAGCGCCGACGACCGTTTCCGCAAGCACTTCAAGCTCAAGGCCCACCTCCAGGGCACGGCCATGCGCACGGCCGGGGGCATCCGCCACTTCCTCTCGTCCTTGTGCGGCATCATCGACAAGGCCGGGCTGCCGCCCTTCAGCCGCGAGGCCCTGGCCGGGCTGGTGGACCACGCCAGCCGCCTGGCCGAGGACCAGAAGCGCCTGTCCTTGTCCTTCACCCAGGTGCGCGCGCGCATGGTGGAGGCTGCGGCCATCGCCCGCATGGACGGCCGCGCCCTGGTGGAGGCCGGGGACCTGGCCCGCGCCGTGGCCGACCACGACTTCCGCGCCAACCTCTTCGAGGAAGAGTTCATGGCCGACTACGACCGCGAGATCATCAAGGTGGCCACGGGCGGCACCGCCGTGGGCCGCGCCAACGGCCTCTCGGTGACGCTCTTCGGCGACTACGAGTTCGGCCTGCCGCACCAGATCTCCTGCACCGTGGGCGTGGGCCACGGCGGCATCCTGGACCTGGAACGCGAGGCCCAGCTGGGCGGCCCCATCCACACCAAGGGCATGATGATCATCAAGAGCTACCTGGTGCGCCTGTTCGCCCAGGACAAGCCCATCGTGCTCACCGGCAGCCTGTGCTTCGAGCAGAACTACGCCGGGGTCGAGGGCGACTCGGCCTCGGGCGCGGAGCTGGCGGCGCTGCTCTCCGCCCTGTCCGGCGCGCCCATCGACCTGTCCCTGGCCTTCACCGGCGCGGTGAGCCAGTCCGGGGCCATCATGGCCGTGGGCGGGGTCAGCCGCAAGGTCGAGGGCTTCTTCGAGGTCTGCCGCAGGCGCGGGCTGACCGGCAGCCAGGGCGTGCTCTTCCCGGCGGACAACGCCGTGCACCTTATGTTAAAGGATGAGGTCGTGGAGGCCGTGGCCGCCGGGCGCTTCCACCTGTATCCCGTGGCCACCATCGAGCAGGCCATGACCATCCTGACCGGCAGGCCCGCCGGAGCGCTGCGCAAGGACGGGCGCTACCCGCCCGGCTCCCTCTATCAGATGGTGGACGCGCGCCTGGCCGAACTCACGCGCCTGGCCGCCAGCGCCGAAACCCCCCGCAAGAGGAGGTGCTAGCCCATGTCCAAATCCTGGATCAGGGCGAAACTGCCGGAGTTCGTGCGCGACATGTTCCGCACCTTCTGCATGGCCTGCAAGTCCCTGGAGGAGCAGTTCGCCTCCTTTGACCGCGAGGGCGCGGTGACCTTCACCACCCTGCGCGACCTGGTGGGCCAGGAGATGGACAAGGGACTGCTCTGGCGCATGAAGGACACCGCCCACCACGTCTTCCGCAACGACCCCGAGACCTCGCTCACCGGGCAGTTCCTGGACTGGGGCCTGGGCTACATCTTCCACGAGACCATCAAGCTCAAGGAGGACTCCTACCAGGCCCTGACCTACGCCCCGTGGTTCCTGGCCCTGCGCGGCCGCGACCTGCCGGAGAACGAGCGCGTGGTGGTGGAGGAACTTTTCCAGGTGCTCAAGCAGACCGAAGAGAGCATGCGCCGCGAGATCGAGCGCATCCGCTTCATCATGTCCCAGTGCCGCAGGCTACTCCCCATCTACCTGGCGCGGCACCGCGAGAACGCGCTTTTGGCGCGCTACCTGTTCTCCCAGAACCCGCTGGTGCGGGAGGTTTTCGGCAGCGATTACAATATGTTGATAACCAGCGTCTACGGCGACCACCCGGAGCGCATGTACATCCTGGCGGCCCAGAGCCTGCGCCTGGGCGGCTGGGTGGCCGAGGCCTCCCAGGCCGTGCAGAACGCCTTTGCCATCAACGCCACGGACCGGCTGGTCCTGCAAGAGAAAAAAATTTTGGATAATTGGAGCGCCAGGATGGCACCTTAGGCTTGACAGGCTAAAGCGCCAGGAATATCTTTGAATTCCCAACCGGAGGAGGGAAAATCTTATGAAAAAGCTGATGTTGCTCACTCTCGCATGTTGTGTTGTGTTTGCCCTTGGCTGTGCCAAGAAGGTTGAACCGGCCCCGGCCCCCGCGCCTGCTCCGGCCCCTGTGGTCGAGTCCCGCGAGATCGCCCCGGCCCCCATGTCCCCCCGCCAGATTTACGAGGCTGACTACGCCAAGCTGCCCACCTCGTACACTGTCGTGAAGGGCAACTGCCTGTGGTGGATCTCCGAGTTCAAGCAGATCTACAACG
>CAZXZF010000085.1:0-9856 GCA_964645095.1 uncultured Desulfocurvus sp.
GGTCATGCGCATCCCGGAGCAGGTGCGCCTGCACCGCGAGAAGATCCTGCGCGAGGTCCGCCAGATGCTCGGCCAGAGTGACGGCCAGGGTATTGGCCAGACGGGCGGCCAGAACCAGGAGGACACGGTCTGATGCTCCCGGTGCCCAAGCATTCCGAGGCCCTGTACCTGCGCCTGGCCAGAAGCGACGTGGCCCTGTTCCGGTTTTTGCTGGAGGCCTGGGAGGGCGTGGCCCTGTTCACGTCGCTCGGCACGGACAACGGCAACCGCGAGACACTGCTGCTGCGCTTCGCACCAAACATGCGCTCCGAGGTGCTGCGCTTCCTCGACGCCGCGCAGACCGAATTCCCGCTGGAGCTTCTGCCTGCCAAGACACGCGGCCAGGGCGTGGCGGCCGCCGGAGAGAACGGGAAGGCCTGAGCTCCCCTTCATTCACGCTTGCACATGCCCCTGCACATCAGTGCAGCCCCTTGCACATGCGCGGTCGTATTTCAGGCCAATCCTGTCCAACATCGCCGCTAACCACCTTAATTTGCACCCCTCAACGTGCTTGGCACGGGAGGTGCTCTAGTCCAGGCAAGCTCAGCGCGCGCAGAGGGCCAAGGAGACGAACACCCCCCCCTCCCCCTCCTTCCCCTGCCCCACCCGGCCCGAAGCGCCGCGCAAGCTTGATCACCTTCCTCCTCCCCCGAAAAAGGGCCGCTGCAACCGGCCCTTTTTCCATTTCTGCGCCCCGGAAAATGCTCCCGCCAGAGACCCTGTCAAGGGGGAATTTTTGTCCTTTTTCCGGCCAAAAAGCGTCCCAAAATGCCCTGGCCCAAAACCCGGTGTATACTCACCACAAGGTCCGGGCAGGGCGCCCGGCCACAAACCCCACAAGGAGGACACCATGGGCGGAGGCGGAGGCTTTAATCCCATTCCCATCATCACCACCCTCATTTTCGGGCCGGAGGCCGGCGGCCTTGTCGCCTCGGGCATGGCCCTGGCCGGAGGCGGCGACAGCCCCAGGCAGGCCCAGGACGCAGGCCTGGCCCAGGCCGAAAGCGAGGCCCAGGCAGCAGCGCGCGCCGCAGCCGAGCAGGCCGAGCAGAGCGCCGAGGCGCGCCGCCGGGCCGAGCGCCAGCGCAAGCAGGCCGCGCTCCTGGATCAGGCCCGGACCCAGCAGCGCTCCGGCCTGGCCAGCCAGAACGCCCTGGCCCAGACCCTGGGCGCGCCCGCCGTGGAAACCTCGCAACTCAAGGAGAAGCTCGGACAATGAAGAAGCGCACCCCCAAACCCCACGACACAACGCCCCAGGCCGCGCCGCAATGCCCGCCGCAAGCTGTCGATGCCGTGCTGGCGCGCCTGACCGGCATGGAGGCCGCGCGCAGCCACTGGCTGCCGCTCTGGCAGGAACTGGCCGCGCAGATCATGCCGCGCAAGTCCCCGGCCCTGACCCCGAACGCCCAGCCCGGCCAGTCTGACGGCAGCGCCGTGTTCGACTCCACCCCGGCCCACAGCCTGGAGCTCTTGGCCTCGGCCCTGGGCGGCCTCTTGACCAACCCGGCCCTGCCCTGGTTCGACCTGAAACTCAGCCGCAGCGCGCCTGACGACGAGGCCGTGCGCGGCTTCCTGGCCGAGGCGCGCGACCGCCTGCTCCAGGTCTTCAACGCCGAGGCCACGGGCTTCCAGACCTGCGTGCATGAGCTGTACCTCGACCTGTGCCTGTTCGGCACCGCGGTCATGCACGTGGAGGCCGACCCGGACTGCGTGGTGCGCTTCAACGCCCGGCCCATGGGCGAGGTGTACCTGGCCGAGGACGCGCGCGGCGTGGTCGACACCGTCATCCGCCGCTACGCCCTCACCGCCCGCCAGGCCTGGCAACAGTGGGGCGAGGGCTGCTCCGCCGAGGTGGCGCGCCTGGCCGGGGAAAATCCGGAAACCGCCGTGGAGATCCTGCACGCCGTGTTCCCCCGCGCCGACCGCGACCCGGCCAGCCCGGCCTGCAAGCACTTCCCGCTGGCCAGCCTGTACGTGGAGGCTGGGACCAGCCACCTGCTGGAGGAGTCCGGCTACCTGGAAATGCCCTACATGTGCCCGCGCTGGGCCAAGGCCTCGGGCGAGGCCTACGGGCGCGGACCGGGCCTGACCGCGCTGTCCGACGTGCGCGTGCTCAACGCCATGAGCCGCACCGCGCTGATGGCCGCCGAGAAGATGTCCGACCCGCCGCTCATGGTGCCCGACGACGGCTTCCTCGGCCCCATACACTCCGGCCCCGGCGGCCTGTCGTACTACCGCGCGGGCTCAAGCGACCGCATCGAGTCCCTGCCCGTGCGCGTGGACCTCGCCGCCATCGAGGCCATGACCGAGGGCCGCAGGCAAAGCATCCGGCGCATCTTCCTGGCCGACCAGCTGAGCCCCGAAGCCGTCAACACCACCGCCACCGAGGCGCTCATCCGCCAGAACGAGAAGATGCGCGTGCTCGGGCCGACCCTCGGGCGCATGCAGACCGAGTTCCTGGCCCCGCTCATCGAACGCGTGTTCAACATCCTGCTGCGCGAGGGCGACCTGCCGCCCTGGCCCGCGAACCTGCCCCAGGGCTCGCTGCACGTGGACTACTCCTCGCCCATCGCCCGCGCCCAGCGCCAGGCCGAGGCCCAGAACCTGGACCAGGCCGTGCGCTACCTCGCGCCGCTGCTCTCCCAGGGCGATCCCTTCCACCTGCTGGACAACTTCGAGCCCGATGCCATCGCCCGGCACGCGGCCAGCCTGTTCGGACTGCCCGCCGACTACCTCCGGCCCGTGGAGGCCGTGCAGCAGCTCAGGCAGGCCAGGCAGGGCAGGGGATAGGAGACGAGAGGGAAAGACAATATGCCTCCGGCGGCCAAAGGTCCCCTTCGGGGTTCATTGCCCTTTGGAATCCCCATAGGGGTTGGACGGTGTGGCGAGGGCTGCTGCCCCGACTTGGCCTGGGCGCCGCCACCGGAGGCTTTCCCCGGCCCACAGCCGTGAATCGTTGAAAACATACCGGAGACACGCTATGCTCTACGACAGAGATGGCAAGATGCTGTGGCTCGCCGACGACACCGGCGGATTTGAAATATTGCAGCCCGGCGGCGGCTTCAATGGCCGCACGCGCGAGCCCGGCGAACCGGACTGGTGGGTGGTGGCCGCATCACCGGAGCCCTCGCCGGGCAAGCTGGCCGGGGCGGACAGCGAGGCCGGGCGCAGAGAGCCGCCCCCCGAGCCCTGGACGCTCTTCTCGGCTGGCCAGGAGCACCTGGACCACATTGACAGCAAGGGCTTTGGCGAGGCCGTTGAGCCCATCGGCACGGGCATCGGCGAGGCCGTTTCGAAAGGCGCTGAGGGCGCTGGCGAGGCCCTTGGCAAGACCTGGGACGCGCTGACCACGAACGAGGATCTGCACAAGGGCGTGGAGTTCGGCGGCAAGGCGGCCTGGGAGGTGACGAAGGATGTGGGATGGGAGGCTTGGGACCGATGCGGCCAAGGCGCTGGGCGGCTATTGACTGAAGGACAAGGGGAGCGACCCGAAGGCAACGGACGCGCTCGGCACTGCTGGTGGGCTGATATACAAAGGCATTAAGCTGTATGACAAGGCCCCCGGCTGGGGGCGAGACCTGGGCAACAGGCTCTACAAGATCAAAGATGGCGTTTACTCAAAGGAGTAGGCATGCTGGAAGACGTTCGTATTGTTATCGCTGGGCTGTACGCGCTGTTGATGTCTGCGGACTCCTTCATGGCGTTGAGCGGACGGTATGCGCGTGCCAACATCCGTCTGAAGGTCTTTCCGTACTTTGAGGACAACAGTACGATACAGGCATGCATTTGGGGCGTAGGGCACGTCGGCATAGCCTACGCTTCCATGCATGAATACTTCTACATTTTCGGTTTGCTGTACCTCGCAATGTGCTCTGCGGGAGCTCTCGCGGTCAAAAGGCTGTGGAGCGTGTTGCGGCCAAAGCCCACACACACCGACTAACCCCTGCCGGGGCTTTCGGCCAAGCGCCGGGAGCCCCGGTTTTGTTCAAGGCAGACGGCGCAGGCCAGGCCCTTGGCAAGACCTGGGACGCGCTGACCACCAACGAGGACCTGAAGAAGGGCGTGGAGTTCGCTCGCAAGGCGGCCCGGGAGGCAACGGGGCAGGCGATGCTTTTGCCTTTGACGCCAGCGCCCGAATGCCGTAAGTGAGCCCTCAAATCGTGTGGCCCAGCAGCGGCCCGGATGCAACAAAAACAACATGTTGAGGTTCACGCATGACAAAGCTCGCGACCCTGCCTGGAGATGATGTCCGCCAGATCATGTGGCGTTACGCCGACCGCTACGACCTGCAGATGGTGGTCCAGTCCGCGCGTGGCGTGGCCCGTGGGCACGTTGCCCGCATGGTGGCCGACGGCGTGCGCAACAGCCACGAATGGACCGAGCGCAAGCAGTCCCTGCTGGACGTCTTTGACGCCTCGGGCCTGACCGCCCTGTACATGGACACCAGCCAGGGCGGCTACATCGACGGCCCCAAGAATTTCGGCCTGTCGCTGACGACCTTCGAGCTGTCCTGGGTTGACGCCGGAGCCGCCACCTGCGGCCTGGCCAACAACCTCGCCCTCGCGCCCATCCACGAGAAGGGCACGCCCGAGCAGCGCCAGCACTACATGTCCATGTCCTGCCCGGCCGAGGGCCGGGCCACTTGGCGCGGGGCCTTCGCCCTGACCGAGCCCCTGCCCTTTGTCGGCGTGGACACCGGCATGCTGGGCAGCAAGATGCGCGTGGCCGAGTGGAAGGACGGCTGCGAGCCCATGCTCCAGGTGGACAAGCGCGGCCGCTTCATCACCAACATGGACTTCGCCAATTTCGTCACCGCCGCCGTGGTGTCCGACGACCCGCGCATCAAGGGCTCGTGCATGATCATCCTGGAGGAGGGCGACCCCGGCGTGTTCGACCGCGGCGCGCCGACCCTCAAGATGGTGCACCAGCTCTCCAGCACGCGCGACCCGGTCCTGAGCCTCACGGTGCCCGCCAGCCGCATCATCGGCGGCTACTCCGTGGTCGACGGCGTCATCGTGCCCAAGTACAGCCACGCCGAGATCATCGGCGCGGTGTTCCACCGCACGCGCATCCCGGTGGGCATCATGAGCTCGGCCAAGCTGCTCTCGGCCATCGAGCCCGTTATCCGCTACCACCGCGGCCGTTTCCGTGGCGGCGAGGCCGTGCCCGGCACCCCGCGTTTCGACCAGGGCCTGCAGATGAAGGAGGACGCCGTGCAGCGCCTGGCCGACATCTGGGCCTCGGGCGAGGCCGGGGCGTCCCTTGGCTTTGACGCCGCGCGCAAGGCCGACCTGTTCGATCCCATCGAGCGCGCCAAGGAGACCCTGTTCCACGAGCAGGGCCTGACCGGCCCGCGCGCCCAGATGAGCGCGCTCAAAAAGATCGAGCCCCTGGCCAAGGAGTTCCTGCGCCTGTCCTTCATGACCCCGACCGAGCGCGAGGCCATGCTGGAAGAGGACCGCTACCAGGAGCTGCTCAGCGACACCCTGGTGCAGTTTGCCGTCATGGACGCCGAGGGCAACGTCATCATCCCGGCCTGCAAGCTTTGGAACACCGGCGTTGGTGCGACCATGATGCGCGAGGCCGTGGCCCTGGTGGGCGGCTACGGCGTCACCGAGGACTGCCCGGGCTTCCTGTTCCAGAAGTGGACCGACTGCCAGCTTGAGGCCACCTACGAAGGCCCGGAGGTCGTGCAGCGCCGCCACCTCGTCGCCACCATGACCAACCCGCTGTTCCTGGAGCTCATGGGCCACTGGATCGACGAATTGGACAAGCTGGCCGCCTCCTGGCCCGCCGCCGGCTCCCGCGCGCTGGCGCAAGGCATGCGCCTGTGGCTCTGGACCCTGGAACACCTGCAGGCCAACAAGGACGACGACGGCAAGAAGCTCTTCAACAGCAATCGCCACGGCGTGACCTTCCCCATGGCCGACGCCCTGTCCTGGCTCGTGGCCGCGCGCTGCTTCATAGCCGACGTGGTCGAGCTGAAGCAGAAAGGCCCGGAGAATCCCGTGGTGGCCGAAGGCCTGGACGGACTCCTGTCCTTCTACGCCGACCTGACCCGCATCCAGGCCGCACGCACCGCTGGCGAAGTGGCGCGCATCTGCGGCGAGCTGGTCTACGGCTACACGCGCACCTCCAACTCCCAGGCCGCCGACATGTTCGAACTGCTGCGCCAGCAGCTGGATACCTCCCTGGTCGGCGCGCGCCTCGCCCGCGACCGCGCCGGCGAAGCCCT
This sequence comes from uncultured Desulfocurvus sp., assembly GCA_964645095.1. Classification (GTDB taxonomy): domain Bacteria; phylum Desulfobacterota; class Desulfovibrionia; order Desulfovibrionales; family Desulfovibrionaceae; genus Humidesulfovibrio. Next base: position 6,275 of record CAZXZF010000085.1, read on the forward strand.
GGCCGGAGTCATGATCCCGGAAGCGCTGGACTACCCCATGTAACGAAGAGAATATGCTCCGCAGGGCGGGGGGACGTTGTCCCCCCGGACCCCCCGCATACGCCGAAAGGGCTGTTTCAGGAGGAACCTGAAACAGCCCTTTCGGCTTGTGTGGGTCATGGGGAGGCCGCGGCAAAACGCGGGCAGGCTGAAAAGGCCGTGGCACAACCTGGGACCTGGGTACATCCACCCGTAAACACCCCGAAGGGGGGGCCAACCGCCTCTTAAAAGGGGCCAACCGCGCGCGGGGCTTTTCGGAGTCTTCGACGAAAAACCCGCGCGCATTGCCAACGCCCAGCCAAGCCTTTGCATCCGCCCCGGCCACCCCGGCCCAGGCCCAATGGGGAGTCCAGAGGGCCTCAGGCCCTTTGGCCGCCGGAGGCATCTTGGCTGCATGGCCGCCGGAGGCACTTACTGCTCAGGGCATGACAAGGGCGGCGTGATGCGGTAGGGGTCGGGCCATGGGTGAGCCGCTGAAGATAGTGCATGTGATCACCGGGTTGAACCCGGGTGGTGCGGAGAGGTGGCTGGCGCGGCTGTTGGGCCGTTTGCCTGCGGAACGTTTCGACAGCCGGGTGGTGAGTCTTCTGGACGGCGGTGAGCTGTCCGGGGTGATCCGTTCGCTGGGCGTGCCGGTCACGAGCCTGGGCATGGGCCGGGGCCTGCCGGACCCGCGCGGGTTGTGGCGGCTGGCGCGGCTGCTGCGGGAGCAGCGCCCGCAGGTGGTCCAGACCTGGCTGTACCATGCCGATCTGCTGGGGCTTTTGGCGGCGCGCTGGTCCGGCTGCGGCGCGGCGGTGAGCTGGGGTTTGCGCTGCGCGCACATGGATCTGGCGAGTTACGGTTTGGGCACGCGGCTGACGCTGCGCGCCTGCGTGGAGTTGTCCGGCTGGCCCGAGGCGGTGACGGCCAATTCCCAGGCCGGGGCCGAGCATCATCTGGCGCTGGGCTACCGGCCCAGGCGGCTGGCGGTGCTGGAGAACGGCGTGGACGGCGGGCTGTTCCGGGCGGACCCCGAGGCCCGCGCACGGCTGCGTAGCGAGTGGGGGCGGGAGTGGGCCGTGCCTGAGGGCGCGCCGCTCATCGGGCTGGTGGCGCGGGTGGACCCCATGAAGGGCCACGCGGTGTTCTGCCGGGCCGCGCAGGAGCTGCTGCGCGCGCGTCCGGACGCGCGGTTTCTGTTCTGCGGCGCGGGCACCGAACCAGGGGATGACGGGCCGGGGAGCGGGGAGCTGGACGCGCTCATTGCGCGGCATGGGCTGGGGGGCGCCGTGGTGCGCCTGGGCCGGCGCGAGGACGTGGCGCAGGTCTATGCGGCCCTGGATGTTTTGGCCCTGCCGTCCCTGGGCGAGGGCTTCCCCAACGCGGTGCTGGAGGCGCTGGCCTGCGCGGTGCCGTGCGTCTGCCTGGACGTGGGCGATGCCCGGGCCATGTGCGGTCCGGGCGGGCTGGTGGCCCCGGCGGAGTTGTCCGGGCCGGGGGCGTCGGCAGCGGACCGGGCGGGCTTTCTGGTGCGCGCGCTGGGGCAGGTTCTGGGGCTGAGCGCTTCGGAGCGTTCCGAACTGGGGGCGCGTGGGCGTGCGCATGTGCTGGAGCGCTACGGCCTCACGCGCGCAGTGGAGCGCTGGGCAACGCACTTCGAGTCTCTGGCCAGCGGCCAGCGGTTGCTTGCCGATACTTCAAAAGTCCGTTGAAATAACTTCACTTCATGCTGTCGATAGCTTGTCGATACGCGGCTGCTTCTCCGGGCTGCCCAGGGGCTTGAAGCGGTAGCCCGCCCCGCGCACGGTCTCGATCCAGTCTGCGTAGGGGCCAAGCTTTCCGCGCAGGCGGCGCATGTGCGTGTCCACAGTGCGCGAGGTGCCGTCGAAGTCCGTGTCCCAGACCGTGTCCAGCAGCCGCTCGCGCTGGAGCACACGGCCCTTGGAGCGCACCAGCTCCCGCAAAATTTTGAGCTCGGTGCTCGTCAGCGCGACGGCCTCGCCGTCCACGCTCACGCTGTGGGCCTCGAAGTCGATCAAGAGCCCGCCCGCGCGAAAGCCGTCTGTGGTCTCCTCGGCGCTTGCGCCCGCGCGGCGCAGCACGGCCTTGATGCGCAGCAGCAGCTCGCGCGGGCTGAAGGGCTTGGCCACGTAGTCCTCGGCCCCCAGCTCCAGGCCCACGATGCGGTCCATCTCGTCGCCCAGGGCCGTGAGCATGATCACCGGCACCGGGCGGGTGCGCTCGTCCTGCTTGAGCCTGCGGCAGACCTCCAGCCCGTCCATGCCGCCGGGCAGCATCAGGTCCAGCAGCACCAGGTCCGGCCGGGCGCGGGCGGCCAGTTCAAGGGCCTTCAGCCCATCCCCGGCGGTGCGCACGGCATAGCCAGCCGCCTTGAGATTGTAGGACAGAAGCTCCCTGGTCTCCAGGTTGTCCTCCACCACGAGGATGTTCTTCTGGGTCATCTGCGCCCCCTGTCTGGACATTTTGGGAGGTGTAAAGTCCTGGTCCGGCACGGCCGATAACCCAAGCACGGGCGGAGGATACCAGCGCCTCCCGGTCCGGGCAAGGCCCACGCGTTGTCCTGGCGGGCCGTCAAGATGGGCCGTCCAGATGAAACGCCCACGCGGGCCGATCAAGGCGGGCCGTCCAGGCGGACCGTCCAAGGCGGCGCCGTTCAGGCCCGTGCAGTTTGGCCAGCGCAGTTTGAGTCACATGATGCGGAGGGAGCATGTACTACCACGGATTTGACAAGAAATTCCCTTCCGGCAGAACCCCCTGGACCCCGGGGGATGACCAGTTGGTGGGGCTGCTGTTCTCCAAGATCGTCACGCGCACGGCCATGGCCGAGGCCAGGGGCATGGTCGACTCGCCGGGCCTGGCCGATGAGATGGCGCACAATCTGTTCGACCTGATGCTCTACATCAACAAAGACTTCCACTCCTGCTAGGGCTTCTGTCTATGGCGATGGCCTAGGCCACGACCTGGAGCATGGGCCGGGGGCAGGCGAAGCTCGCCTGGCAGGCCCGGTAGGCCTGGGCGGCCTGGCGCATGGCCTGGGTCAGGGCGCGCTCGGCCCTGGACGGGCCTGGCTGGGCGCCTGCGCCGCCTGTCCGCGCGCCGCCCGAAAAAGCGTTGGGCAGAGTCCCCCCCGCCAGCTCCGTACCGGGCGCGAAGGTGTCCGTGGAGCGCCTTGCCTGGGCCTGGCCCGCCAGGGCCGCATCATTTTGCGAGGGATCAGGCTTGGCCTGGCTGCCCGCCACCGGGCCGGAGCCTGGCTGCTGCGCGGCCTGGGCCGTTTGCCCGCCAATGTCCTGTCCGCCGATGTCCTGTCTGCTGAGTTCTTGTCTGCCCGTTTGCTGCCCGTGGGCCTGGCCGTCCAGGGTCTGCTGCCGGGCGGCCTGTTCCTGCGCGTAGGCCCATTGCTGGGCCTGCCTGCGCGCGGCCTCCAGGTCCGGGGGGAAGGTGCCGGCCTCGGGCCGGGTCTGTGGGCGCTCGGACTCCACCGCTGGCGCGGGGTCCACAGGCGGCGGGTCGATGTGCGGATTGGGGTGCGGATTGGGG
>CAZXZF010000086.1:0-9836 GCA_964645095.1 uncultured Desulfocurvus sp.
AACCGGGCGGGCGTCCATCGCTCCGGCGGGCACCGGCCCGGGATGGGCGGGCGCGTACAGGGGCGCGGGCAGGGAGGCGAGCCTGCGGCCCTGGTGGCCTTCGGTGTGGTGGTTGGGGGGCATGCCCCTTGGAAAACCCCTTTGGAGGGGCTCCCGTGGTCCCGCACAAGCCGAAAGGGCTGTTTCAGGTTCCTCCTGAAACAGCCCTTTCGGCGCAATGGGGATTCCAAAGGGCAATGAACCCCGAAGGGGACCTTTGGCCGCCGAAGGCATATTCTCTCTCGCCCAATAAAATGGAAAAGCGGGGGCGGCCGATCCGCCCCCGCAACCCCCGGATGATTCCCAGGTCGGCGCTACTGACCCAGGAGGTCCTTCTTTCCATCCACCAGGCTGGTGATCACGGTCGGATCGGCCAGCGTGGAGGTGTCGCCGAAGTCGTCGATCTGTCCTGCCGCGATTTTGCGCAGGATGCGACGCATGATTTTCCCCGAGCGGGTCTTCGGCAACCCGTCGGCAAACTGAATGACTTCCGGCGTGGCGATGGGTCCGATCTCCTTGCGCACATGGCCCACAAGCTCCTTGCGCAGCGCCTCGGATTCCTCGATGCCGGCCTTGAGCGTCACGTAAGCGTAGATGCCCTGGCCCTTGATGTGGTGCGGCATGCCCACGACCGCGGCCTCGGCCACGTTGGGGTTCGACACCAGGGCCGATTCGATCTCGGCCGTGCCGAGGCGGTGGCCGCTCACGTTGATCACGTCGTCCAGACGACCCATAATCCAGAAGTAGCCGTCCTTGTCAACCCTTGCGCCGTCACCGGCCTCGTACATGCCCTTGAAGCGGTCGAAGTAGGTCTTGCGGTAGCGCTCGGGATCGCCGAACACGCCGCGCAGCATGCCGGGCCAGGGCTTCTTGATGACCAGGTGGCCGCCCTCGTCCGGGCCTGCGTCGGTGCCGTCGGCGCGGATGATGGCCGCTGCGATGCCGGGCAGGGCGCGGGTGGCGGAGCCGGGCTTGAGCGGCGTGGCCCCGGGCAGGGCGCTGATCATGATGCCGCCGGTCTCGGTCTGCCACCAGGTGTCCACGATGGGGATGCGGCCGCCGCCGACGTGCTCGTGGTACCACATCCAGGCCTCGGGGTTGATGGGCTCGCCCACGCTGCCCAGGATGCGCAGGGAGGTGAGGTCGTGCTTCTTCGGCCACTCGACGCCCTCGCGCATGAGCGCGCGGATGGCCGTGGGCGCGGTGTAGAAGATGTTGACCTTGAATTTCTCGACGATCTTCCAGAAGCGGTCCGGCTTGGGGAAGCTCGGCACGCCCTCGAACATGATGCTGGTGCCGCCAAGGGCCAGGGGGCCGTAGACGATGTAGCTGTGGCCGGTGATCCAGCCGACATCGGCGGTGCACATGTAGACGTCGTCGTCCTTCAGGTCGAAGACCCACTGGGTGGTGTGCGCGGCGTAGGTCAGGTAGCCGCCGGTGGTGTGCACAACGCCCTTGGGCTTGCCGGTGGAGCCGGAGGTGTACAGGATGAACAGCGGGTCCTCGGCGTCCATCTTCTCGTACGGGCAGTCGCTGGTGATGTCGTCGCTCGCCATGGCCTCGTTCCACCAGACGTCGCGGCCTTCGACCATGCGGATCTCATTGCCCGCGCGCTTGACCACAATGCACTGCTCCACGCTGGGGCAGGTCTTCAGCGCCTCGTCCACGTTGCCCTTGAGCGGGATGGCCCGGCCGCCGCGCAGCACGGCGTCGGCGGTGAAGAGCACCTTGGCCTGGCAGTCGTCGATGCGGTTCTGCAGGCTGACGGCGGAGAAGCCCGCGAAGACGATGGAGTGGGTGGCGCCGATGCGCGTGCAGGCCAGCATGGCGATGGCCAGCTCGGGGATCATGGGCAGGTAGATGGCCACGCGGTCGCCGCGCTTGACGCCCAGCTTCTTCAGCAGGTTGGCGCAGCGGCAGACCTCGGAGTGCAGCATCTGATAGGTGTAGACCTTGACGTCTTCCTCGGGCTCGCCCTGCCAGATGATGGCGGCCTTGTTGCGGCGGCCGTCGGTCAGGTGGCGGTCCAGGCAGTTGGCCGAGATGTTCAGCTTGCCGTCGGAGAACCACTTGATGAGCGGGGTGACCATGTCGGCTTCAAGCACCTTGGTGAAGGGCTTGTCCCAGGTGATGAGCTGGCGCGCGCGTTCGGCCCAGAAGCCCTCGGGGTCCTCGTCGGCATGCTGGTACAGGGCCTCGTAGTCGGCCATGCTCTTGACGTAGGCATTTTCCTGGGCGGCCTTGGGCGGGTTGAAGGTCAGTCCGGCCTGCTGCAAGCTTTCGATCTTGTTCTCTTGATCGCTCATGCGTCACTCCTGCCTTGTCGTTTGTGTGCCTGTCCCGGCACTTGGCCCTTTGGCGGGGCTGCCGGGGGCGCGGTGTGTTTCCGTGCCCTGGACGTATATGGTGAAGCAAGCCCCTGGCGCGTGTTTTTAGGTAAACGGTAAAAATTGCGGAGTGAACGGCGAAAGGGGGGCGGGAGGGGCAGGCAAGCCGCCCCAGAGGCGACGCCAGGGCGCCCCAACCACCGCCGCAAAATGGCCCGGTCCGGGAAGACTTGCCGTTGCCCCTGCTGCCCCAAGGGCTGGTTGCGGCCCGGCCCGCCGGAATCCAGCCGGGGCTCCGCCCCTGGACCCCGCCAGGGGGCTTGAAGCCCCTTGGAACCCCCATTGCGCCGAAAGGGCTGTTTCAGGAGGAACCTGAAACAGCCCTTTCGGCTTGTGCGGCCCACGAATACCCATCGAGGGGGTTCGGGGGGAATCATGCCCCCCGACCGCCGGAGGCCGCTCCAGAATAGCTGTCAACCGGGAATTTTTGTCTTTTTTGCGGCCAAAAACAGGGGAATTTTGTCCGGGCCCAAAACCCCGGTGTATGCTGGCCGCAAACCTGCGCGCCCGGAAGCCCCCGGGCCGCGCCAAAACCTTCGGAGGTTCACCATGGCCACCAGCGTCATCGAGATCTGCAACAGCGCCCTCACCGACCTGGGCGAGGAGGCCATCGCCTCCCTTGCCGACAACACCAAGGCCGCACGCCTGTGCAACCAGCGCTGGGCAGCCGTGCGCGACGCCGTGCTGCGCGCCCACCCCTGGAACTGCGCCACCGCCCTTGTCGAGCTGGCGGCCAGCGCCACGCCCCCGGCCTGGAAATGGGGCAGCGCCTACCCCCTGCCCACGGACTGCCTGCGCGTGCTCTGCGTGGCCAGCTCCGGCACGCCGCTCTCGGCCTGGGAGGTCCAGGCCGGGCTCGTGCTCTGCGACGAAAGCGGACCGCTCAGCGTCGCCTACATCCGCCGCCTGGACGACCCGCGCCTGTTCGACCCGCTGCTCTGCGAAGCGCTGTCCGCCAGGCTCTCCGCCACCCTGGCCTACCCGCTCACCGCCTCCACCAGCCTGGGCCAGGCCTTCTGGTCGCTCTACGCCGACAAGCTGCGCGAGGCGCGAGGCGTCGATGCCCGGGAAGCCTCGCCCATCCCCGCCCCGGCCCCAACCACCTGGCTGGCGGCGAAGATGGGCAGGTAGGAGCGGAAGGGGAGCGAGCGTTGTTGTTCGGGGGGGGATGATCCCCCCCGGGCCCCGGCATACGGGCCGGGGCGGCCCCAGACAGGGCGCAGGAAAGGCCGCCGCCATTTGACGCGCCCCTGCTGCGGGCGTACCTCTTTCCCTGTCATCCACGCCCACGTTTCCGGAGGCCCCATGCGCGCGAAGTCAGCCCCTTTGCTGTCGCCGTTGCTGTTCCTGTTGCTGATGGTTGCTGTAGGCTGTCAGGCCTTGACTGGAGCTGACTGCCAGGCCGCGACCCCGAGGCGCTCCGGCAGCGCCGGGGCTCCGGCCAGCATCCGTCAGTTGGCCAGCCCGGACCTCTCCCCGCCCGCGCGGCTGACGCCGCGAACCCCGCAGCCCGCCCTGCCCGGCAGGCTCCACGGCATCATCCGCCGCGTGGCCCTGCCCGCAGGCGACCGCCGCCTGGCACTGACCTTTGACCTCTGCGAACGCTCGGTGCACGTCACCGGCTATGACGCCGCCCTGGTGGAGGCCCTGCGCCAGGGCAACGCGCGCGCCACCTTCTTTGCTGGCGGCAAGTGGATGCGTTCGCACCCCGAGGCGACACACAGCCTCATGGCCGACGGACGCTTCGAGCTCGGCAACCACGCCTGGACCCACGCCAACATGGCCGTCATGGGCGGGCAGAAGCGCGTGGACCAGGTGCTCTGGACCAGCGCCCAGGCCGAGCTGTTGCGCGAGGACCTGGACGCCCGGCGCGTCATGGCGGGTAGAAAGCCGACGACTTCACAGCCAACAGGTCCGCAGCCGCTCACGCTGTTCCGCCTGCCCTATGGCCGGGGCGGGGCCGAGACCGCGCAGGCCATCAACGCTTTGGGCCTGGCGGTGGTCCAGTGGGATGTCGTGGGCGAGGGCGGCGGCGGCGGCGTGGCGGCCAGGGCGCAGGCCATTGCCGAGGCCGTGCGGCCGGGCTCCATCGTGCTCCTGCACGCCAACCAGGTGCCCAAGGACACGGCGGCGGTTGTGCGCGCGCTGCTGCCGCTCCTGCGCCAGCGGGGCTACGCCACGGCCACGGTCAGCGAGCTCCTGGCTGCGGGCGCGCCGGAGACCGTGCCCGACGGCTACTTCAGCATCCCCGGCGACAACCGCATCTACGACGACCGGTTTGAGGACCAGGGCACCGGAGCCCGGGCCAAGGCCGGCCCTGCGGCTCCTGCCGGGGCATCAAAGGGCGGCAGGCCCGGGCGCTAGCTTTCGGGACGCCAACTGTCGGGCCGGGCTTTTCGGATGAAGGGTTTCGGGCGGACGTTCGCACACCGGGCAGGCGCGGAGCGATTCCTCCAGACGGCGGCGAGTACGCTGCTGCTGCTGCCTGCCCGCCTTCAAACAAAAGAGCCAGCGAGTTGCCCCGCTGGCTCCATGCATACAACTTTTGCCGGAATCACCTGGCGTTACAAGGAAAAATACCCGTGGGAAGAATCAGCGGAGCAGGGAACAACGTCGAGCAACTTCACCCCTAGTCGGCGGCGGCAAAGGCCGGGCCGTTGAATTCGATGAGCAGCACCTCGTACTCCACACGACCGCGCGGAACCATGATCACGACCTCGTCGCCCACGGTCTTGCCCAGGATGGCCTGACCCACAGGGGAAAGCACGGACACGCTGCCCTTGCAGAAGCCGGTCTCGTCGGGCCCAAGCACGGTGTAGCGCTTCTTGTCGCCGCTCTCCACATCCTCCAGCTCCACGGTGGCTCCGAAGCAGACCTTTTCGCCGTTGACCGAGCGCATGTCGATGACGTTGTACCGGGCGATGCGGCCCTCGATGAAGCCGATGCGCGCCTCCATCATGCCCTGGCGCTCGCGCGCGGCGTGGTAGCCGCCGTTCTCGCGCAGGTCGCCCTCTTCACGGGCCAGGCGGATGGCTTCGGAGACCTCTGGACGCTGCTTTTTCAGGCTCTCCAGCTCTTTTTTCATGAGCGTGTAGCCTTCCTGGGAAATGGGGATGCTGGACATGTTCAACCCGCTGGCTTGAGTCTCTCGCGGCCAAAGCGCCGCTGCCTTCGCAGGCAATAGAACAGGAAGCCTGCGGGACTTCCCGCAGGCCGCCTGACGAAGACACCCGTAAAATAGAACATCACCCTGCCCTGGTCAAGGGCCGGGGGGGCCGGGGCGCTGCTGCGCGGGACGGCAAGGCGCGCGCGCGGCATCGCCCTGGTTGCCCCTGGCAAGCCTGGGCCAAACGGCCCGGAGGAAGGCGTCAGCAGCCATGGTGTGTATTGAAGAGCGGCGGCGGGGCTCTCCACCCGGAGCACCCTCAACCGGGAGGCTCCCCTCTAAGGATTGCGGGGGCTGGTGAAGCCCGGCAGCTCCGTAGCCTGCTGCTCGCTGAAGGGTTCGGCGTGGGTGATCTTGTTTTTGTTGAAAACGCATTGCCTGTCATGGGGAATGATGCCGTTTGATTTATCTACAACAGCTATAACATGCACCACATCATCATTGCTCACAATTTCATGCTCAATAATAATGGTGTCCGTCAGTATTGTACCGAGCTTTGTCTGAAAAGGTATGGCTCTTTTGAAAACGACTTTTTGCATGGCGGTCCTTCTGCTTTGATCTTCTGTTGTTCTGCTGTCACCCTACGTTCATAGCCCCTGAGCGTCAATCACCATCGCCTCCTTGATCCCCAGGGACAGGCCGCGTGTGCCGTTTATCCGGAGCGAACGGCGGCGGAACCATCCGGCAGCCCTCGAGCCGGAATGGCCGGGGGCGAGGGTGCTGACGGGCATTGCCCGAGAGGCTGGTGCTGATGCTCGCACCAACGGTCTCGAAGTGCGGCAACACGCCCTGGTTCAGCACAGGCACTGCCGTCACCGGCAGGCCACACGCAAGAAGGGAATGGTCCGAAGAAATCCGGCACGCACTCTTTCTCCGGTCAAAATCCGGGCTGAGGTTGCCGCTGCGGCAAAGCTCGTGCTTCATGCACCAGGCATGGTGGAAGCCGCCGACTGGCCGGGTTCGTCGGACGCTGCGCCAAGAATGCACCCAAAGCCGTGGCAGCTTCGAAGCCGACCAAAGAACTGATGGGTTCTTACGATGTCTCATCCATTGTAAGGATGCGCACGGAGCTGGAGGAAAAGCGGGCCTTGAGCATCGTTGAAATTTCTTCGACGAAATAGACGTTGTCCGTACAGATCAGTATGCCGTCTGGGGCGAGCAATTCGATGTCATTCGCGCCGAAAATTGTATGCGTCAAAAGCTTTTGGCCGACCTTGCCCTGATTGGAATCGACAATTCCTACAAAAAGCGTGTCGTGCAGGCGAACATTTTCCAAGATATTGAGTGCGTAAGATCCAGCTCCATAAAACAGGATTCTTTTCCCTTGCGCAAAGAGTGCGTCGAGCGTGTCTTGCAGCTTGGCGAAGCCATTTCGCTCAACCGCGTTGTTGTGCAGGATGAAGTTGTGGATGGTCGAAGACACATACGCGTAATCATTGACAACGGTTGGAAGGCGCGCTTCAAGGGTGTTCTGGTAGATGCTTGTCTCCAAATTGTGGTCCGGCTTCAATACTGGCAGCAAGCCGCATAAGGCGCAGGCGTTTTCGATTGTCTGTGGGGAGAAGAAGTTGACGTGCTCCTGGATGAATGTGCCGCTGGCCTGAGGCGCCACGTAGGGCACCAGTATGACGAGATAGCCTGCAGGTGAGAGCAGGTTTCTCACTTCCCTCAGCGTGGTCAGCGGGTCGGGAAGGTGCTCCAGGACATTGTCGAGCACGATAATGTCATAGCATTCCGGGAAGCGCACATCATGGAACGGCTGTTGGTAGAGTTCGATGCCCAGGGATTTCAGCCGTTCGACGTCGATTTCCTCGCGGACATCAACACCGGTGGCTTGAATCCCGTGCCGTTGGAAGGTCTCCAGCAACGCCCCTTCACCACAGCCGATATCAAGCATATTTCGGCACTGCCCCAGGGGCACGTGATGCTTCACCGTGTCAAAAACATCCCGCGCGTGGCGCAGTATCGCCTCGTTCAGCCCCCAGCTTGGGTAATAAACGTTGCGATGTAGATCAACGAGGGTCTCTTGGCTGGGGATCGGATTGACAAAGGCAAAGCCGCAGCTCGCGCAGACGTGAATGGGCATGTCCAGGGATTGCAGACCGTTTTTCGAATAGAAGCGCCGGTGCAAGTCTCCAACATGTTCGACTCTTTGAGAAGTGCACAGGCTGCATGCCCCGGTCATGGTTTCTCCTTCCTCCCATCGTTCCATTACCTGAAGTCGGACTCTGAAAACCATGTTCCGGCAACGTGCGAGCTGTACCCTTCGCGGTAGTCAGGCGCTGCACCGCCGCCGTGGTGGTACACGCAAAGAAAATCCCCTGCACCCTCAGCGCCTGGACCTTTTGCGGGATTGCACAGCTCCACCCAGCCCGAGTAGCCGAAGTCTGAAGGGCTTGCCTGGCGGTCATTCTGTAGCTCCAACACGCGCGAGTCGATCCAGGCATCGGGCAGCTGCCCGCTCGTATGGTCCCAGGACCATTGGTAGTGGCGGCCCAGGCGCGGTTCGTCGGTGGTAAGGCTGATACGCCGCCACAGGGCCTCGCAGGCGTTGTCGCCTTGGCGGGAAATGGTTCCGACCAGGATGGGCCGGGTGTTGCCGCACATCTTGTCCACGGAGTAGGAGCCGCAGGGCTTGTCATCCACAAACAGGTGGCACAGGCCTGGCTCGTAGTCCACTCGGATGGTGTGGAAGTCCCCTTGCTTGAGGCCGATGTGCAGCACGGGGTTGCCGCTTGAGTCTCTGTCAAAGTCCGGAACGATGCAGTCCGGGTAGAGTTTCCACCACTGGCCGAGGTAGAGGCCGCAGCCGTTGATGTCGCAATCTCGCACCAAGACTTCAACCTCCAGGCTGGCTGTGGCGAATTCAGGGTCCGTGAGGGGCCGGAGCGCATAGCGCACTGGTCCGCTCTGGCCGATGGGCGGCCCAGCCTCGTTCTGCACCAGCAGCCCGCCTGGAGTGCGTTTGGGATTGTTGTCCGAGTGCAGGCCATGTACAGCGAAATCTGAGCAGAGCTCGTCAAGGGTGCCCAGCCAGGCCTTTGTGCCGGGGTCCGGGCCCACGTCGCGGTAGGTGACCAGCAGCTTGCCAGAGTGCGTCCAGCCGAGGGTTGGCCTATGGCCGATGAGCGGGGTTGGCTTGGGCGATCCCCAGGTCGCTCCGCCGTCTTCACTCAGGCAGCAATACATGGGCTCGCCCACAAAGGAATTCTCGCGCATGAGCGCCAAAAGGCGTGGCTTGTCTTGTGCCGCTGCCGGCCCCTCTGGCAGGCGAATTATCGAAGCCTCGCAGAGCACCAAACATTTTTCGTTGGCGATGATGGAAAAGGGTTCCCAGTGGCGGCCACGGTTGAGGGAACGGTAGGCCATTTGCTCTGTAGGGGCTTGCCGGATTTTGGGCTGGGGCTGGGTGCCCCGGTGCAGATGCCCGGCGGTCAAGAGCACCTCAGGGCTGAGCTCCAGCACATGGTCCAGGAGGCCATGCCCCAGGCCTGCACCTGGTTGTTGGGTCCAGGTGCGGCCGCAATCGGCGCTGAAGTAAAGGCCAGGCAGGGCGTCGTCTGCAATGACCAGCAGGCCGTCCGAAAGTCTCGAAATACGAGGGCAGTGGCTCTCAAGCGCACAGAGCATACGCGCGGCGTCCCAGGTCTTGCCGTTGTCCTCGCTGCGCTTCAGCATCATCCTGCGCCTGGTGCCCACGTGCCGGTCAAACTCGTTGTAAACGCAAAGCAATCCGCCGTCACCACCATGGGCAACATCCGGGAAGCACAGGTAGTGTCCGGCGCGGCGGTCAATGGCCACATGGCGCTCAGGCAAGTTGGTCAGGCTTGGCATGGTGGGCTTCCCTCGTTACTGCGCCCGCTTGTGCGCTGTGTTGCAGTTGGCGGCAGAGTGGTTGTCCTGGCTCTCGCAACGGCGATTGTGACCTGCCCAGAGGAGTTGTTTCACCGGGTATGCTAGCCTACGTTCGCCTCTTGCCGCAAGAGAATGCTGAGTGGTGGCCGTAGCCCATGCTCCCAAACTTCACCAAGTGGAATTCATATCCAAGAGAGGCCATGATCCGTCGAGAGCATTAAGGAGAGGGCGGGATTAAACCTGCTGGTGTCTCAGCGCTTCACCTCCGTGGGGCGGGAGACGGACAAAATCTGCCTGTAAAGAAAAAGCCCTTGCGACTTCCATCGTAAGGGCTTGAATTCTCTGGTGCCGAGGGAGAGAATTGAACTCCCCACACGGGGATTTTCAGT
>CAZXZF010000087.1:0-9830 GCA_964645095.1 uncultured Desulfocurvus sp.
TCCTCCAGGATGCGCCCGGCGATGCGGATGGCGTCGCGCGGGGCGGCGATGCCGTCCAGCAGCACCACGAACTCGTCGCCGCCCAGGCGGCCCACGGTGTCCACGTCGCGCACCACGGCCTCCAGCCTGCGGGCCACGGTGGTCAGCAGCACGTCGCCCACCAGATGCCCCAGGGTGTCGTTGATGCGCTTGAAGCGGTCCAGGTCCAGCAGGAGCACGGCCAGGCGGTGGTCCGGGCTGCGCAGGGAGCGCTTGAGGGAGTGCTCCAGGCGGTTGCCGAACAGGGCGCGGTTGGCCAGGCCGGTCAGGGTGTCGTGCAGGGCGTGGTGCGAGAGCTTCTTCTGGGTCTTCACGCGCTCGGTGACGTCGCGGATGCTCTCGATGGCCCCGATGACCGCCCCCTCGGTGTTGAACAGCGGGGTGGCGATGGCCGAGATGTGTTTGGCCCCGCCGTGCAGGCTTGGCAGGGAGATCTCCGCGCGCAGGGTGCGGCCCGTGCGGACCACGCCGGGATACAGCTGCTCCAGGTCCGGATTGTCCTCGTCGGCGGCCAGCACCATGTCGATGAGCGCGGGCCGGGCCTCGCCGTAGAAGGGCACGGCATAGGCGTACCCGCCATGGCCGACCATCTGCTCGGCACTCACCCCGGTGATCTCCACGATGGCCCGGTTCCAGGCGATGACGCGGCCGGAGCGGTCGATGACAAAGGTGGCGTCGGGCAGAAAGTCCAGGATGTCCATGAAGCGCTGCTCGGATTCCCTGAGCATGCGCTCGGCGTGGTGGCGCTCCTCGATCTCCCGGGTCAGCGAACGGTTGCGCTGGGTCAGCTCACCGGTGCGCTCCGCAACCACGCCCTCCAGCTCCAGGTTGAACCGCGCCAGCTTCTCGTTGTTGGCCTCCATCTCGCGCGCGTAGGACTCCTTGAGCTCCAGGGCGCTGATGATGCCGTTGCGCGCGGCCTCCATGCGTTCGGCCATCTCGTTGAAGCCCTGGGCCAACTGGCCGAGCTCGTCCTCGCGGTCCACGCTGACCCGCGTATTGAGCCGCCCCAGGGCCAGGGCCTGGATGCCCGCCCGCAGGACCTGGATGGGCCGGGTGAAGGAATTGGCCACCACGAAGCCCAGGGCCAGGGCCAAAAGCAGGGCCGCGGCCACGGAGAGGAGCACCAGCCGGGCGGTGTCGCGGATGCCCTGGCGGATGTCCCCGTCGTCCATCAGGGCCATGAGCGTGGCCACGGGCCGGCCCTGGTTGTCCGGCAGCGGGGCCGTGGCCATGGCGTACGCGCCGCCGGGGCCGGGCCGGATGCCCAGGGACACGGCCTGCTCCTGGCCTCCGGGCGCGGGCAGGTCCAGGCCGGAGGCCACGGCCCCGCCCTGTCTGTCCACAAGGGTGCTGGCGATGCGGTCGGACTCGTCCCAGCGCAGGGCGAAGTCGGCGCGCACCTGGTCCTTGAGCGCGGTGAGCTGGGTGGCGTTCACGGGATAGGTCACGGCCACCACGCCCTGAACCTGCATGGTGCCGGGCGCCAGCACCGGGGCAAAGGCCCGGATGCAGAGGCCCGAGGCGTCGGCATAGAAATCCGTGCTGCCGATGAGGTCCAAGGCGCTCTTCAGGGCCGGGCTGCCCGGAGGCGTGCCGGAGCGCTTGCCCTGGCCAGCGCCTGCGCCTGCGCCGAAGCCTGCGCCCGAACCCGCAGACGCCACGAGCCGTCCGTCCTTGTCGAAAACCTCCACCAGCCCCAGGAACCACAGGGAGCGGGCCTCTTCGAGCAGGCCCTCCAGGCCTGGCGTGCCGATGCCGCCGCGCACTTCGGACATTCCAGCCAGGTGCCGGGCCGTGGTCTCGGCCTGGCGCGCGAGGCGCAACAGCGCATTCTGGGCCTCGCGCAGGGCGGCCACGGACTGGCCGTTCAGGTCGTCCTGCATGCGCCGCAGGTGGATGAACATGTTGGCAAAGGTGGCCAGGGACACCGTGGCCAGGACCACCAGCAGCAGCACGGCCACCAGCCTGTTGCGCACGGAGTGGCGCAGGCAGGAGGGCAGGTTCGGCTTCAGGCCCACGGACATTACTCCCAGTAAGCCTTGGCAAAACGGATGGTTGCGCCTGTGGGCTGCAGCACCACGCCCTTGAGGCCTTCGCGCAGGGCCACGGTGTCGCGCGCGTGGGCCAGGGGCACGACCGGGACCTCCGCCGCCACAAGGCGCATGGCCTGGCGGAACAGGCCGTTGCGCTCGCCCTCTTCGCGGCTGGCCTCGGCGCGGTTCACCAGGGCCTGGAAGGCTTCGTTCTTCCAGTGGGAATAGTTGCCGCGCGTGTCCCAGCCCAGCTTGTAGCGCAGAAACTCATGGGGGTTGGGCGAGTCATAGGTCCAGCCGCCCAGGCAGAGGTCAAAATCCCCCTGGGCGGCCCGGTTTCCATAGTCCGCCCAGGGCACGGTGACGATGCGCACCCGGATGCCCACCCCGGCCAGGGTTTGGCTGATGGCCTGGGCCATGCGCCGGGGCTCGGGCAGATAGGGCCGGGGGATGTCCATGACCTGCAGCACGGCCTCAAAACCCCCGGCCAGGCCCTCCTGGGCCAGGAGCTTGCGGGCCTGGGCCTTGTCGCCCCTGGTGTGCGGCTCGCCCTGCGCGAACCCGGCGTCGCGCAGGGCGGGCGGCAGCACGCTCACGGCGGCCACGCCTGCGGAGCCGTACACCAGCCGGGTCAGGGCCTCGCGGTCAAGGGCCAGGGACACTGCCCGGCGCACGTCCGCCTTGCGCAAAGGCCCGCGCTGGGTGTTGAGGGCCAGAAAGGCGATGTTCAGCCCGGCCACGCGCAACATCTGCACGCCGGGCATCTTCTCCAGGAGCGGCAGGTCCGAGGGCGGGATGCCGGTGACGGCGTCGGCGCGGCGGGTCTGGAACTCCAGGAAGCGCGCCCCGGCGCTTTGGATGGTGCGGAACACCAGGCGCTCCAGGCGCGGCGCGCCGCCCCAGTAGTCCGGGTTGCGCACCAGGGTGACGGACTCGCCACGGCGCCACTCGACGAACTTGAACGGGCCGGTGCCCACGGGATGGCTGGCGATGTCCGCGCCCCACTTGGCCAGGGCCTGGGGGCTTAGGATGGGCGCCATGGGCGCGGCCAGGGAATACAGGAGCGAGGCCGAGGGCCGGCTCATGCGGATGCGCAGGGTGCTGTCGTCCAGGGCCTCGGCCCCGGCCACGTGCTCGTACAGGGACTTGGCGATCTTCATGCCGGGCTGGTGCTGGGGGTGGGCCGGGTCCACCTGGCGCATGATGGAGAGGGCCGCGGCCTGGGCGTTCATGGGGCTGCCGTCGTGGAAGCGGACACCCTGGCGGATGCGGAAGGTCCACTCCCGACCGTCGGGCGAAAGCGTCCAGGACTCGGCCAGGGCGGGCTCCACCTTGAGGGTGCCGTCCTTCATGCGCACCAGCCCCTCGTAGACCTGGCTCAGGACAAGGTTGGACTCGGAGTCGACGGCGCGCGCCGGGTCGAGCGACACGCAGTCGCCGCCGCGCACCAGGGTCAGGGTGCTGGCCGGGTCCGCCGCCGAGGCCGGGACCGCAGTCAGCAGCAGGAGCGCCAGGGCCAGAAGCGTGCGGAGGCGGAGGGCGTTGTTCATCAGATGGTGGCCTTGGCGAAGCGGATGACGCCGGACTGATGGTTGACGATGCCCTGCACGCGTGTGCTCCGGGCCAGGGTCTGGTTGGCGTGGGCCAGGGGCACGAGCGGAGCCTCGCGCCCGGCGATGACCTGGACCTGGGCGAAGAGGGCCTCGCGCCTCTTCTGGTCGTCGCTGGTCCTGGCCTGGGCCAGCAGGCCGTGCACCCGCCGGTCGCGGAAAAAGCTGATGTTCGAGGCGTGGGGCTTTTGGGCGTTGTCCAGGTCCAGCAGGTGCTCCAGGATGTCCGAGGCGTCGCCGGTGCTGACCCAGCCGAGCAGGCACAGGTCGTGCTCCCCGGCGTAGGCGCGGGCCAGATAGGTGGCCCAGTCAAAGGTCACGATGCGCGCGCGGATGCCCACAGCGGCCAGGTTCTCCTGGATGAAGCGGGCGATCTTGTCCGGCTGGGGCATGTACGGCCGGGACACGGGCATGGCCCAGAGGGTGGTCTCAAACCCGTGTGGCAGCCCGGCCTGGCGCAACAGCTTTCTGGCCAGGGCCGGGTTGTAGGCGGCGTCCGGGGCCTTGGGGTTGTGGCCCTGCATGCCGGGCGGCACCAGGGTCAGGGCCTGGGAGGCCATGCCCTGGTAGATGCTCTTGACCAGGGCCGGGCGGTTGATGGCGTGGGCGATGGCCCGGCGCACCCTGGGATTGTCCAGGGGCGGACGCTCGGTGTTCAGGGCCAGGTAGCCCACGTTCATGCCGGGCCGGGAGTCCAGGGCCAGGGCCGGGTTGCGGCGCACCTCGGCCTGCTGCGCCGGGGTCAGGCCGTCCATGGCCTGGATGTTCCCGGCGCGCAGCTCCAGCATGCGCACCTGCGGGTCGGTCACGACCTTGAAGACCAGGGCGTCGAGCTTTGGCGCGCCGCCGAAATATTTCCTGTTGGGCTCCAGCACGATGCGCTCGCCCTTGAGCCAGGACACAAAGACAAAGGGACCGGTGCCCACGGGCCGCTGGTCGAAATCGTCGCCCAGGGACTGCACCGCCGTGGGGCTGACGATGTAGGCCGAGTGCCGCGCCAGGGCCTGGAGGAACAGCGGGTCCGGCGCCTTCAGGGTGATGCGCAAGGAGTGCCGACCATTGGCCTCGACCGTGCGCACGCCCTTGAGCGTGGCGTCCATCTTGCTGAACTGGGGCCGGAAAGAGGGGTGGGCCGGGTCGATCTTGCGCAAAAGCGAGAAGCGCGCGGCCTCGGCGTCAAAGGGCGTGCCGTCGTGGAAGAGCACACCCTGGCGCAGCTGGAAGGTGTACACCCGCCCGCCGTCGGTCACGGCCCAGGACGCGGCCAGGGCGGGCTCGATCAGCGTGGAGTCGTCCGCAAAGCGCACCAGGCCGTCGAAGATGTTCTCGATGACCATGGCCGACTCGTTGTCCAGGAACTTGGCCGGGTCAAGGAAGGTGGCGTCGGCGCTGCGCCCGAGGACCAGGGTCTTGTGCCTGGGCTGCGCGGCCAGCGGGTTCCCGGTGAGCAGCAGCGCCAGCAGGACCGCAATGAAGGTGGTGGAGCGCACGACGTTCTCCCTGTAGAACCGGACCGGGGCCTGCCGAGGCGGAGGGGGCCTCGCCTTCATCCTGCCCCAGTCCCGGGTAAAAATCCAGCGCCAACTGCGTAGCAGTGCCAACGCTCGCATAGATGAACCGTATTTGACAAATAGAGAGCATGGGCATAATCGCAAGCGCAATAGCTTGTATTGGCGTACTATTTTAGAAATTTCTACGATCATTCAGATCTGGAGGGAGTGCCATGGAGGCGAAGAAGGGCCTGTTTGCGGGCAAGGGCGAGATCCTGGTTGCCGGGGCCGTCATCGGCCTCAGCGCCGTGCTGCTGCAATACGCCGGGAATCCGGCCAACATGGGCGTGTGCGTGGCCTGCTTCCTGCGCGACATCGCCGGCGCCCTGGGCCTGCACCAGGCCGCGCCCGTGCAGTACCTGCGCCCGGAGATCCCGGCCTTTGTGCTCGGCTCCCTGGCCGCGGCCATGGTCGGCGGCGAGTTCCGCGCGCGCGCCGGGTCCGCGCCCCTGCTGCGCTTCTTCCTGGGCATGGCGGCCATGGCCGGAGCCCTGGTGTTCCTGGGCTGCCCCTGGCGCGTGCTGCTGCGCCTGGCCGGGGGCGACGGCAACGCCCTCTTCGGCTTCGCCGGCCTGCTCTCCGGCATCTACCTGGGCCACCGCTTCCACAAGGCCGGGTTCGCCCTGCCCGCGAGCCAGGCCCAGTCGACCATCTCCGGCCTGATCATGCCCCTGGCCGCCCTGGGGCTTTTGGCCGCGCGCCTATTGCTCTCCCCGGAACCGGCCACGGCCGCCAGCGCAGGCACCTTGGGCTGGCTCTGGGCCTCGGTCAAAGGCCCGGGCGCAGCCCATGCCCCGCTGCTGGCCTCGGTGGGCGGCGGGCTGCTCATCGGCGTGCTGGCCCAGCGCAGCCGCTTCTGCACGGTGGGCTCCCTGCGCGAGCTGTTCACCTTGCGCCAGATGCACCTGATCTACGGGGTGGCCACGTTCCTCCTGGCCGCCCTCGTCGGCAACCTGGTCCTGGGGCAGTTCCACCCCGGCTTTGAGGGCCAGCCCATTGCGCACACGGCCTCGCTGTGGAACTTCCTGGGCATGGTCGTGGCCGGCCTGGCCTTTTCCCTGGCCGGGGGCTGCCCGGGCCGCCAGCTGATCCTGGCGGGCGAAGGCAGCAATGATGCCGGGGTCTTTGTGCTGGGCATGCTCACCGCCGGGGCCCTGGCCCACAACATGGGCTGGGCCAGCTCCCCGACCGGGCCCGGACCCAACGCCCTGGCCGTGGTGGTGCTGGGCTTAAGCTTCTGCCTGGCCGTGGGCTTCTTCAACCGCAAGCGCGCCTAGCTCTCTTATAGCTGGAAAGGACAACGGCCCGGCAGGATGCGCTCCTGCCGGGCCGTCTGTATTTTCCGGGGCGGAACTCTTTCGCGGCCTCGGGCCTGGTTCCAAAAGATGGATATTGTTCCCTGGCGAGAAGAGAGCCAATTGGGGGGCAGGGATAGTACTCATGCGGTACAGCCCTGGCCCCAAATTGGCTCGCGACGACGCCCAGGGGGCAATAGACGCTTTTAGAGACAGGCCCTACAGCCGGACGATGCGCAGAATGCCGAGCACCAGGCCGATGGAGCCGAGGTCCACATTGTAGTTGCACAGGGCCATGGCGGTTAAGAGGCTCCAGA
The DNA here is from genome assembly GCA_964645095.1 of uncultured Desulfocurvus sp. Lineage (GTDB taxonomy): Bacteria > Desulfobacterota > Desulfovibrionia > Desulfovibrionales > Desulfovibrionaceae > Humidesulfovibrio. Next base: position 6,848 of record CAZXZF010000087.1, read on the forward strand.
GGAAGACCAGGGCGGTGCCGCCGAAGAACAGAACCAGCACCCCGGAGACCAGGCTGGTCAAACCCCAGACGTCGAACAGCTGGCCCCAGAGCACGCCCTGGCGCAGGGCCGCGACAAAGGCCCCGCTGTCGCCGGCGCCCACGGGCGTGTCCACCACGTAGATGCGGAAATAGAAGCAGCCCACGTAGGTCAGGATGAAGATGCAGGCGGCCAGCAGGGTGTTGCGCGACACAGGGACCTCTATGCGAATGGATTGGGAACGCCTGTCTGTGCCGTCCCCCCTGCCCGTCTGTCAAGTCCGACCATCAAGTCCGTTTGTCTGGCACACCGGGCGGCTGCTGTTGCCCTCGGACCGGATTGCGCCTAGTTTGTGAAGTTATAGGAGGTTGTTCACTCGGCCAGGGCGGCCAGGCCCTCGGGGTCCAGCACGCGGACGTGGCTGCCCGCGACCTCGATGAGGCCAAGTTCGCTGAGCTTCTTGATGGCCCTGGACAGGGTCTCCGGGATGGTGCCCAGGTACGACGCGATCTGGCCCTTGGGCAGGTCGAGGGTCACGTCATCTCGTTTTTGGGCCGCGCGCAGCAAAAGCAGGTAGCCCGCCAGGCGCTCCGGCACCTCCTTCAGGCTCAACTGGGCGATCTGCCCCACAAAGGCGCGCAGCCGCGACGAGAGCAGGGCCATGACGCCCAGCGCCAGCTCCGGCTCGCGGCGCAACAGCTCCACAAAGCCCTTGCGCGGGATGGTCAAGAGCGCGCTGGCCTCCAGGGCCTGGGCGCTGGCCGGATAGGTCTTGCCCTCGAACACCGGCACCTCGACAAAGCCGAATGGTTCATCCAGACGGCGCTCCTGGCCCGGGCCTACGCCGCCAGCTACGGCAGTTCAGACGAAAGAGCCAGCGAGTTGCCCCGCTGGCTCTATGAACACAATAAATCCAGTAATCACAAGTCATTATAAAGAAAAATACCCATGAGCCGAGTCGGCCAGGGAGCGAACAACGTCTTGCAACTGCACACCTAGCTGCGGGTGATTGTCGCTTCCTGCTGCGGCGATGGGGTGCGGATGAACTGCGCGGCAGCGAGCGAGCACAGGGCCAGGCCCGCGCCGCCGAGGAAGACCAGGCGCGCGTCCCACAGCCACAGCGCCCCGCCGATGACCGGGATGACCACGGCGGCGATGTGGTTGATGGTGAAGCCCGCGGCCATGGTCGGGGAGATGTCCTGGGGCTCGCCGATCTTCTGGAAATAGGTGGTCACGCACATGGCGAAATTGATCACCAGCTGGTCCAGCACGTACAGGCAGGTCACCAGCAGCTTGGAGTCCGAGAAGGCGTAGACCATGAACACCACCGCCACCACCGAGTACTCCAGGGTCAACAGGGCGCGCTCGCCGAAACGGTTGATGGCCCGGCCGATGAGCGGGTTGGCCACGACGTTGATGACGTTGTTCAGGATGAACAGGCCGGTGATTTCGGTCAGGCCCATGTCGAATTTCTTGACCAGGAGGAAGATGGCGAAGGCCAGGAACACCTGCCGCCTGGCCCCGGCCAGGAAGGTCAGGATGTAGTAGAGGGTGTACTTCCTGCGCAGGAGCATCTTCTTGCGCTGCACGGGCGCGCCCGCGTGGGAGGGGTCCTGCCTGAGCGCCCAGAGCCCGGCCAGGGCCACGACCCCGCCCAGGATCGCGTAGATGCCCGCGAAGTCGAAATAGCGCGCGGCCACAAGCACGGTCAGACCCACGGCGATGTTGCTCAGGCCGGTGACGCTGCGCAGCCGCCCGAAGACCAGCGGGGCCTCGGAACGGTTGAAGTATTGCAGCGTCAGCGACATGTTCAGCGTCTCGTAGTAGTGGAAGCCGAAGCTCATGATGAGCGTGGTCGCAGTGAGCCCCCAGAAGCTCGGCGCCAGCCCGGTGAGCGCCACGCCGACCCCCAGCGTGGTGATGGCCAGGGCCACGATGCGGTGCTCCGGCAGCACCAGCAGCACGTAGACCACCAGCAGCGACAGCAGGCCGGGAATCTCGCGCACGGACTGCACCAGGCCGACCTCAAACCCGCCGAAGCCCGCGCGCTCCACGGCGAAGTTGTTGAACAGCGTGATCCAGCCCTGCATGCCGATCTGCGAGGCTGCAGTGAGCACAATGAGGAAGACGAACATGCGCCGGGCGTGGGCCGCCACAAGGGTGTTTTGCGCTGGGGCTGGCTTGGGCACGTGGTTCCTTTTGGTTCAGACTTGCGGCCAGGGGCGCGCTGCACTTGCACCCAATCAGGGGCAGGCCCCTGCGCAGAATCAGGGGTTCCACCCCTGCACCCCGCCAAAGGGCCTGAGGCCCTCTGGACTCCCCATTTGTTCGCGGCGGACTGCGGGGTGGAAACCACCCCGCAGTCCGCCGCCAAACGAGGGGGTCCGGGGGAAATCATTTCCCCCGGCAGGGGCGCGGGGGCGGAGCCCCCGAAAACCAGGCCGGGGCGCGGAGCCCCCGAAAACCAGGCCGGGGCGCGGAGCCCCCGGATACCAGGCCGGGGCGCGGAGCCCCCGGATACCAGGCCGGGGCGCGGAGCCCCCGGATACCGGGCCTGGGGGCGGAGCCCCATGGCCTTGCCCGCGCAGGCATTCTGGCAGTTGCCATGAATCCGTTCCGGCACTAAAGTCAAGGTCCGGCATGAAACGTTGGAGGAGGCGCGATGGAAAAGGACAAGCTCACGGCCCTGGGCGGGATCAAGCTTTTTGAGGGCCTGCCCCTGGCGCAGTTGAAAAGTCTGGCGGAGATCGCCCAGCTCAGAAGCTGCAAGGCCGGGGACACGCTGTTTGAGGCCGGGCAGCCGGGCACGCATTTCTACGCCGTTGTGTCGGGCAGGGTGCGCGTGTACCGCGCCTCGCTTTCGGGCAAGGAGCAGATCCTCTCGGTGTTCACGGCGGGCGAGAGCTTTGCCGAGGTGCCGGTGTTCGAGGGCAAGACCTATCCGGCCAGCGCCCAGGCCCTGGAG
>CAZXZF010000088.1:0-6262 GCA_964645095.1 uncultured Desulfocurvus sp.
TGATGTGCCTGTTCCACGACCTGCACGAGGCGCGCACCGGCGACTTCAACTACGTGAACCACATCTACAATTCGACCCAGCGCACCCGCGCCCTGGCCGACGCGCTTTCCGGCACCGGCCTGGGGGGCGACCTCATGCCCCTGTGGGAGGAGCTGGAGGAGACCGAGAGCGTGGAGTCGCACCTGGCCCAGGACGCGGACCAGCTGGACCTGATCCTGAACCTGAAGGAGCAGTCGGCCCTGGGCAACGCCTACGCCGACAAGTGGCTGGCCGCGGCGGTGAAGCGCTTCCGCACGCCCGAGGGCAAGAAGCTGGCCAAGACCGTCATGGAGACGGACCACACGGACTGGTGGTTTCTGGGGCCGGACGCCTCGTGGTGGGAGAAGAAGAACGGTTCGCGCAAGGATCTTCCCAAGATTTCCGTGCCGGGCGCAGCCGCCCCCGAGGAAAGCGAGGACGGAGAAAATAACGAGGACGGGCAGTAGGGTCTGTTTCCAAAATGATGGATTTTGTTTCCTGGCGAGAAGTGTGGCCGATTTTGGGCCAGGGATAGTACTGTTCGGTACAGCCCTGGACCAAAATCGGCTCCCGCCGACTTTCAGACAACGTCCAGGGGGCAAAAGACGCTTTTAGAAAGAGACCCTAGCCCAGGAACCACAGTTTTGTTTTAAACGCCGGGCCTCGGGCAGCAAGGGATTGCGGGCTGTGCAGCCTTGTGCTACTTATGGAGAATTACGGTGGCTGATACGCCCATGCGGCGACACCATGCGGACACAAGGGGCACCGGGACAGGCGACGCCGGTCCTGGCGAAAGAGGGAATCCGCAGCAATGATCCACGGCAGACGTGCACAGCTTTCGCCCATCGCCCACCTGGGCGAGGCCGCCTTGCGCTTTGTGGGCGACACAGGGGCCATGTTCCTGTTCCTGGTGGAAGCCGGCGCGCGCATCTTCTCGTCCCTCGGCCAGTTCCGCAAAATGGTGCGCCAGATCTTCTTCATCGGCGTCAAGAGCCTCAGCGTCATCACGCTCATCGGCCTGTTCACGGGCATGGTCATCGGCCTGCAGATGCACTACGCCCTGGCCAAGTTCGGGGCCGAGGGCTTTCTGGGCGCGGCCGTGGCCCTGTCGCTGGTGCGCGAGCTCGGGCCCGTGCTCACCGCCATCATGATCACCGGCCGGGCCGGGTCGTCCATGACCGCCGAGATCGGCGTCATGCGCATCAGCGAGCAGGTCGACGCCCTGCGCGTCATGGACATCAACCCCATCGGCTACCTCGTCAGCCCCAAGCTGGCGGCCAGCATCATCTGCTTCCCCATCCTCACCGCGTTTTTCGACCTGGTGGGCATGGCCGGGGGCTACCTCACGGGCGTGCTGCTCCTGGGCGGCAACGGCGGCACCTACACCTACCGCATCCAGGCCTACATGAAGATGAGCGACGTGTCCGGCGGCTTCATCAAGTCCCTGGTCTTCGCCGTTGTGGTCTGCACCGTGTGCTGCTTCATGGGCTACTACACGCACACCCGGCGCGACGCGGTGGGCCCGGAGGCCGTGAGCCAGGCCACCACCGCCGGGGTGGTGACCTCGTGCATCCTGATCCTTCTGTCCGACTACATCCTGACCTCGCTGTTGTTCTAGGCGGACTAAACATGGCGCACGACAAAACCCCGGACATCCGCCTCGAGGCCCTGAGCGTGGGCTACGGCAAGACCGCCGTGGTCAGCAACATCGACGTGACCCTGCCCGGCGGCAAGATCTCGGTGATCCTGGGCGGTTCGGGCTGCGGCAAGTCCACCCTGCTGAAAAACATCCTCATGCTCCACGCGCCCCTGGCCGGGCGCATCCTGATCGGCGACCACGACCTGAACAGGCTGGACCGCCAGGGCATGCACTGCCTGCGCCAGCGCATGGGGGTCCTGTTCCAGGACGGGGCGCTGCTCGGCTCGCTCTCGCTGGGCGACAACGTGGCCCTGCCCCTGCGCGAGCACACCCGGCTCGACGAGAAGACCATCCGCGAGCGCGTGCTGGACAAGCTGGCCCTGGTCGGCCTGGAAGAATTCTTTGATTACTACCCGAACGAACTTTCCGGCGGCATGCGCAAACGCGCCGGGCTGGCCCGGGGCATGGTCATGGACCCGCCGTTTCTGTTCTGCGACGAGCCCACAAGCGGGCTGGACCCGGTGACCGCGGTGGAGCTGGACCAGCTGCTGCTGGAGCTCAAAAAGAGCTTCGAGATGACCATGATCGTGGTCAGCCACGACCTGGACAGCATGCGCACCATCGCCGACCACGTGGTGGTGCTGGGCGAGGGCAAGGTGCTCTTCAACGGCGCCAGGGACGAGCTTGAGGCCACAACCGACGGCTATCTGCGGCGCTTCCTGGACCGCAGGGCGGAAGAGCGCACGAGCCCCCGGCTGACCATGCCGGCGCTCGATTTCAAGGTCATGAAGCGCGACTGTTCCAAATACCTGGGAGAGGGCTAGCGCGGTATCTTGGCGAGCTATAGGGCCAGGTCCGGACCACGGGTCCGGCATATGGGAGGTGCATGATGCAAAAATATTCCAGGGAAACCCAGGTGGGCATTTTCGTGCTCCTGGGCTTTATGGCCATCGCCTACATGAGCGTCAAGCTGGGGAACGTGCACCTGTTCTCCAGCAACGACTATCCCATCGTGGCCAAGTTCAACGACGTGACCGGCCTCAAGCTCAACGCCGCCGTGCAGATGTACGGCGTGGAGATGGGCTTTGTGGAGCAGATCGGCATCGACCCGGAAACGGGCATGGCCTCGGTCACCCTGCGCATCCGCAAGGACATCAAGCTCACGGACGACACCATCGCCTCGGTGAAGACCAGCGGCCTCATCGGCGACAAGTACGTCAAGCTCTCGCGCGGCGGCGGCGAGCCCATCAAGGCTGGCGCAGTGCTGCGGGACACGGAATCGTCTATTGACCTCGAGGAATTAATCAGTAAGTATGTCTTTGGCGGCGTGTAATAACGTGGCCCATCACTCCGTGGCGGTGCATTTAAAGATGAAAAAAATCTCCTTGATTCTCGGTACGTTGATCTTGACCGCCTGTCTCTGCTCCACCGCCCTGGCGGGGGAGGCGCAGGACCGTTTGAAGGTCGGCATCGACAACGTCATCACAATTTTATCCGACGCCTCCCTGAAAGGACCGGCAAAACGGGCCTTGCGCCAGGATAAATTGCGCAGCGTGGCCGACGGCTTCTTCGACTGGCGCGAGCTCTCCCGCCGCGCCGCAGCCGAGGGCTGGGCCAAGTTCTCCCCCAAGCAGCAGGATGACTTCGTCTCCGCCTTCTCGGAGCTTTTGCAGAAGACGTACATCCGCAAGCTTGAGAAATACAACAACGAGAAGGTCACGTACCTGAAGGAGCAGATCGAGGCCGACAAGGCCTTCATCAACACCCAGGTGACCATGAAGGACAAGGCCATCCCCATCAACTACATCATGATCAAGCATGACAAGTGGATGGTCTACGACGTGGTGGTGGAGGGCGTGAGCCTGGTCAAGAACTACCGCACCCAGTTCGCCAAGATTCTGTCCAAGGAAGCCCCGGATGCGCTCATTCAGCGCATCAAGGACAAGATCAAGTCCCTGGACGAGGGCAAGAACGTCGATGACGTGGCTGGCTAGAACCGAGACTTTCCAGATGACCCAAGAGAAGGCGGCGCGCATGCACATCCTGACCCGGAGCCTCCTGGCGACCCTCGCCTTGACCCTGTTCTGCTCCGCTGCGGCCCTGGCCGCGCCCGAGACTCCCGCCAGCGACGGGGGCAAGCCCGCCAGCGTGGCCCCGAAACCCGTTGCCGGCAGCATGCTCCTGGCCTACGGCGACGTGGACATCTGGGACGAGACCGGCCAGATCATCAAGAAGCCCGCCGCCGGCGAGAAGATGACCACGTCCGACATCGCGGCGGAGACCCCGGACCCCCTGGAAGGCTGGAACCGCATGTGGTTCGGCTTCAACGACAAGCTCTATTTCTGGGCGCTCAAGCCCGTGGCCCAGGGCTACAGCGCCGTGATCCCCGAACGCCCCCGGATTTGGGTCAACAACTTCTTCCACAACCTGATGTTCCCCGTGCGCTTCGTCAGCCTCGTGCTCCAGGGCAAGCCTTCCGCCGCCGCCGTGGAGACCTCGCGCTTCATCGGCAACACGGCCTTTGGCCTGGGCGGCTTCGCCGACGTCACCGCCGACAGCAAGCCCTTCAAGCCCATCGGCTCCACCGAGAAGGACCTCGGCCTGACCTTCGGCTACTGGGGTGCGGGCAACGGCCTGTACCTGGTGTGGCCCTTCATCGGCCCCTCCTCCGGCCGGGACACCCTGGGCTATGCGGGCGACTATTTCCTGACCCCGGCCAGCTACATCCACCCGTGGTACTGGTCCATCGCCACCAAGGGCTACGACAAGATCAACGAGGTCTCCCTGCGCATCGGCGACTACGAGACCCTGAAGGACGCGTCCGTGGACCCCTACGACGCCGTGCGCGACGCGTACCTGCGCAACCGCTACAAGAAGATCAACGACTAGGACGCCCGGCGGCCAGCCCCATCGTCATGCGACTGGCCGTCATCTCCGACTCGCACCTGTCCATACCTGACGACCGCTTCGAGCGCGTCTACGACCGGCATCTCTCCGGCGCAGACGCGCTCCTGCATTGCGGCGACATGGTCAGCGCGGACCTCTACCGCGCGCTGTGCCGCCACCCGCGCCTCATCGCCGTGCGCGGCAACTGCGACCACTTCATGCTCGACCACGACCTGCCGCCGACCTTGAGCACCGAGCTGCCCCTGCCCTCTGGCCGGCCCCTGCGCATCGGCATGGCCCACGGCTGGGGCGAACGCGCAACCGTCTGGCAGCGCGTGGCCGAGCTCTTCCCCGGCCACGACCTGATCTGCTTCGGCCACACCCACCGGCGCGCCTGGACCGAGCATGGGGGCGCGCACCTGCTCAACCCCGGCAGCCTGGCCGAGGGCTCCCTTGCGCTCATCGACGTGGCCGACGACGGCGCCATGACCTGCCGCTTCGTTGACGTTGACGAAGAAACGTAAACGAAGAAGCGTAGACCAAGAAGAATAGCCCACAGCCCCCCGGCTGCTGCGGCCGGACCGGCGTGAACCTGTGGCGTCCCCCTGGGACTGGAGGTGGCGTGATGAAAGGTCTGCTCACCCTGCGGCGCGCCCTGGCCGCCTGTTCCCTGTCCGTCCTGGCGCTGCTCTCCTGTCCTGTCCTGAGCCCTGCCCTGAACCCTGCCCTGAACCAGGCCGAAACCACGCCGGACAAGGCACCCGCCATCCAACCCAACGTTGACCGCGCGGCCCTGCTCAAGGGCTATGCCGCAGAGATCCGCCGCAGCCTGGCCGCGGGCGAGCTGCCCATCATCGACGTGGAGCACCACTGGGGCGGCAGGCTGGAGCTCTCGGACCTCCTGTCCAGGATGGACAGAAACGGCGTGGCCCTGACCTGGCTCGGCCAGAACGAGCGCAACGGCAGCGCCCACGCCCTGGCCGACGCCGCGAAATATCCCGGCCGCATCGTGCCCGCCACCATCCACGGCGACGGCCCGCGCTGGCACGGGCGCGACCCCAAGCTGCTGGAGGAGCTGGCCGCAGATGCCAAGAGCGGCCGCTACTTCGCCCTGGGCGAGTTCGAGGCCCGGCACTACGTGTCCAGCACCAACAGCCGGGACGTGCACCTGCCCGTGGACTCCCCGAGCTTCGAGGCCGTGTTCCGCATCGCCGAGGAGACCGGCCTGCCCATGCTCCTGCACCACGAGGCCGAGGACGCGCTCCTGCCCGAACTGGAGCGCATGCTCACGGCCCACCCCAGGGCGCAGGTCATCTGGTGCCACGTGGGCCGCAACCGCGACCGCAACACCTGGACCAGGCTGCCCACCCCGGACGGCGTGCGCGAGTTTTTGCGGAAGTACCCGAACCTGTCCTTTGACCTGAACCAGGCCAAGCCCGGCAGCAGGCACCGGGGCACGAACCAGGTCGAGGCCGTGCTCTACGACAGCGACCCCGGCAAGGGCGGCGACAACCAGCCGGACGCCCGGCTGAACGCGCAATGGCAGACGCTGCTGGAGGAATTCCCGGAGCGCTTCGTCATCGGCACGGACGTGAACACCGGGCGCTTCGACGAGTACACCCGCGTGGTGGAGACCTTCCGGCGGCTGGTGCTGGCGCGGCTGACCAAGGCCGCAGCCGAGCGCATCGCCTACAAGAACGCCTGGAAGCTCATGAGCGG
>CAZXZF010000088.1:6362-9745 GCA_964645095.1 uncultured Desulfocurvus sp.
GGTCAAAGGTCTTGAGGAGCGCGCCTGCGCCGCCGTTGTACGCGGCGATGACGCAGTATTCGCGCGAGAGCCCGTCGCCGACGCCCGCCAGGAAGCGCTTTTCAAGCAGGCTCAAGTAGGCCGTGCCATAGGTGATGTTGTGCTGCGGCTCGAAGAGAAAAGCCTTGGTCGGCTCGCCGGCCTTGCCCGTGAGATAGGCCTGGACGTCGGCCCCGGCGGTCTGCGGCACCACCTGCATCAGCCCCACGGCGGGCACGGCGTTGATGGCGTAGGGGTTGAAGTCGCTCTCCACGCGGATGACGGCGTAGATGAGGTTGCGGCTGACGCCGAAGCGGCTGGCCGCCTCTTCCACCAGCGGGCGGAACTTGGCCGCGCGCACCTGCATGTGCTCGGCGGTCATGGCGATGACCACGAAGCGCACGGTCTTGCCCGGCTGGCCCAGGGACGGGTCCGAGGGCCGCTCCTGCAGGCTCGCAGCGACAATCTGGCGGGCGAATTCCTCGGCCTGCTCCTCGCTCTTGATGTCGCGGCCGCGCGCGTCCTTGACCTCGCCCAGGAGGAAGGGCTTGCCGCCCAGGCGTACCGGTCCGGCGGAGTACAGGTCCACGGCGCGCGGGTCATGCGGGGTCAGGAGCGTGGTGGCGATGGCCGCGCGCAGGCTGGCCTGCGGGGTCTGCTGGTCCAGGGTCTCCACCAGGATGACGCCGCGCTCGAAGTCCACGCTGGCGCGGGACAGATAGTTCTGGGTGTACTTGACGTACTGCTTGGGCTCGGGCTCGCGCACGTCGCGTTCGCCCCAGGTGCCGCCCACGGCGCGGCGGAAGGTCGCGACCAGGCCCTTGAAGCGCTTGTAGTCGGCCTCGATGGCGCTGGGGTGGGTGGCGTAGCGGATGGCCTTGTTGCGCGCCAGGTCAACGGCCGCCGAGGTGTCGCCGCTGGCCACCCGGGCGATGCTCACGGCGTCGGACACCGAGCAGGAGGCGGCGAAGAGCGCCAGGCAAAGCAGGGAGAGGATCGGCGCGGCAGCGCGCAGCCGGAGTTGAAATCCGAGGGGGGGCCGGAGCAGAACGCGGACAGGAAGCCAGGCCGCCAGCCTGGCCGCCAGTCCGGTCGACAGCCAGGCGGACAAGCCAAGGAAACGTCGAAGCATTTTCCGTCGAATCATGCCAGCCTCCTTGCGCCCCGATTATTCAGCCGGACGCCGGGCGTGAAAAAACCCCAGTTGACCGTGGGCAGTGGATCGGAACCCTTTGTGTAATGGGCACTGCCCTTCACTTCATTTGGTGTTGGTTCCCGATGCCGTCTGGCTCGCACCTGTCGTCCAGGGTACTCATTCATAAGCATGTCCCGTGCCAACACCAGCGGGCAGCGGTGAAGATTTTCGCCTATGCCCCCGGATGCGAGAGCCTGCGCGCCTCGGCGAGGTAGCGCGCGGCCAGGTCGGCGTCCTGGCAGCTGTCGGCCCAGTGCAGAAACAGCAGGCGCAGGGCGCCGATCCGTGCCTGGTCAGGCTGCGCCAGGCGCGTGCCCGGCAGGCCCTCGTCAAAACCTTGGCGCAGGAGCGCGGCCAAGGCGGCGGCCCGGTGCCGGGGACGGTGGGCCGCGTCCACCAGCTTGTGCCCGGCCAGGGCCAGGGCCCTGCGGCGCTCGGGATCGGCCAGAAGCGAACGGGCCTTGCCCGCTGCATCGGCCTCATCGTCAGGTTCGTAGGTCACGAAGTGCACGCCGTCCTCGAACAACTCGTCCTGGCCGTTGGCGATCCTCGGGGTCAGCAGGCAGGCCCCGCAGGCCAGAGCCTCGAAGACGCGGAAATTCAGGTCGCCGCGCTCGGCGATGTTCAGGGCCACCCGGGCGCGCGGCAAAAGCTCGGCGAAGTCGCCCCGGCGCGCCGCAAGGTTGGGGAACTCGCGCCCCAGGCGCTGCAAGAAGTCGTGCCGCTGGGGCGTTGTCTCCGGGTCCACGGTGCCCACAAAGAGCAGGTCGAAGTCCTGCCCCGCCGCGCGCGGCTGGTAGCGGTCCTCGGCAAAGGGCGGCAGCCAGAGCACGCGGCCGGGTGCGAGCTCGGCGCTGAAGCGCTGCACGTCGCCCTTGAGGCTCACGGCGCAGAGGTCAAAGGCCCCGGCGTAGAGCGGATACCAGCCGTGGATGTGCGAGTCGATGCAGTAGAACGCCGTGAGGCACGGGAAGCGCTCCACCCCGAGCAGCGGCGGGGGCAGGCTGCGGTCGGTGTAGACCACGGCGTCCGGGACCGCGCCGCAGCGCGCGCAGACCTCGTCCCAGGTCAGGGCCTCCGGTTTGGTGAGCGGGATGCGCTGCACGCGGAAGCCCTCGGCCTGCATGTGCTGCATGAAGAACTCGCCGCCCACCCAGGCCAGAAGTTTCGCGTCCGCGCCCATGTCCCGCCTCATCTCAGGTGCAGGTAGCCGATGAAGTCGCCCTCGCCCAGCTGCCGGCAGTCCACGTAGGCCGCCGCGTACTGGGCAAAGGTCTTGGCCCGGCCATAGACATTGTAGTTTTGGGTTTCCGCGCCATAGCCCAGGCCGTAATGCGCCGCGGCCTGCGGATGCACGGGCAGCTCGAAGTCCGCGTAGCCCGCGCCCAGGGCTTCCGGCCCCGGCAGCAGCTCCGGGCTTGGCAAGGCCAGGCCGAGCTCGCGCAGGATGCCCGCCGCAGCCAGCCCAAGCAGCTCCGGGCCGGGGTGGTTGACGCTCGAGAACAGCGGGCGCTGGCGCCAATGCTCCAGCACATGGTCCAGGTACTGCACCGGGGTGCGGGCCTGGCGCTCTTGCTCGCGCTCCACGGTCTCGGCAAGCAGCGCGTCCAGGTCGTATTTCCGCGTCAGCGGCGTGGACAGGTACAGGTGCAGGATGTCGCGCCGGGGCAGGCCCATGTCCAGCAACATGTCCAGAAAAATGTCGCGGTAGTCGAAGCCGGGCGCGCCGGACCACAGCGGCCACGGCCCCCGGAAGAACATGTTCGGAATGCACAGCCTGGGGCAGTCCGCAGGCAGCTGGGCCAGGAGCGCGGCCGAGGACAGCCCGCCCCACTCCGGGCCGAGGTGCTGGTACAAGAACAGGCCGCAGGCGGCCAGCTCGGCCTCGGGCACCGGCTCGCGGGCGTAGTTCAGGTACACGCGCGGGGCGAAGCCTCGGGCGAACTCCGGGCTGGCCAGGAGCTGCGCGGCCAGGGGCTGGCCCTGGCAGTTGGCGTGCAGAATGGCTGTGCGTTTATCCACGCCAGGGACGATGCAATGCCCGTGCCGGGCGCGCGCTGCGGGAGGGCGGACATGGCCCTTGAAATGCCCCGCTGATTCGGCTACCACGGCAGGCACACCGAGCGGACATCTCGGAACACGGTGCGATTCCGTGGCGGTCCCGCCGCCG